>JAUQQL010000027.1 GCA_030578315.1 Thermodesulfobacteriota bacterium
AATTTTTAAAAAGATATTAAAAACCTTGAAAAGAAAAATTGAAGAGAAGAAAATAAATGTTAATGTAGAAATTTATGAAAAAGCAAGAAAAATTTATGGAGACGAAAATCTTATTTTCCTTTGTCTTTTTACCATAACTGAAAATGCTGTTGTTTATAATAAAGAATTTGGAGAAATAAATATTTTAGCAGAAAAAATTGAAGGAAGACCATATATCAAAATTGAAATAAAAGATACAGGTATTGGTATGACAGAAAAAGATTTAAAAAATTTATTCAAAAAATATTATCGAGGGGAAAGAGCTAAAGAAAAAGAAGTTGGAGGCTTTGGTATAGGACTTTATCTCGCTAAAAAGATTATCGAACTTCACGGCGGGGAAATAAAAGTAGAATCAGAAGAAAATAAAGGTACAAAAGTAACCGTTACTCTTCCTTTAGAAAAAGATCTTATTCCTGGTATAATTTAGTTAATGATAAAACCAAGAGTTAGATTTGCTCCTTCACCAACTGGTTATTTACATATAGGAGGCGCCAGAACAGCTCTTTTCAATTTTCTTTTTGCTAAATCTCAAAAAGGAACTTTTATTTTAAGAATAGAAGACACAGACAAATCTCGCTCTTTACCTGAATATGAAGAAGATATTATTGAAAGTTTAAATTGGTTAGGACTATATCCAGATGAAGAAATAGTAAAACAAAGCCAAAGATTAGATCTTTATGAAAAAGTTATAAAAACACTAATTGATAAAGGTTACGCTTACTATTGTTTTTGCACAAAAGAAGAGTTAGAAATCAGAAGACAAGAACAACTTACAAGAGGAGAACCTCCAAGATATTCTGGAAAATGTAAAAATTTGACTAAAGAAGAAGTAAACAAGAAACTTTCTCGAGGAGAAAGTTATGTTATTAGACTTAAAGTACCAGAAAAAATAATTACGTTTAAGGATTTTCTCAGGGGTGAAATAAAATTTGATTTCAGACTTTTAGGAGATTTTGTTATTGCTAAAAACGAAAGAAGCCCTCTTTACCTTTTAGCGGCACCCGTAGATGATCACTATCAAGGAATTACTCATGTTATTAGAGGCGAAGATCATATTCCTAATACGCCTAAACAGCTTCTTATATTTAAATATATGGAATGGGAACCACCTATTTTTGTTCATTTACCCTTAATTTTAGGCCCAGATGGCACAAAACTTTCTAAAAGACATGGCGCTAAAAGTATAAGAGAATATAGAAATGAAGGGTACCTTCCCGAAGCTTTAATAAATTTTATAGCTCTTTTGGGATGGCATCCGGAAGGAGACAGAGAAATAATTTCTTTAGAAGAAATGATCAGAGAATTTAGATTAGAAAAAATTAATACCTCTCCAGCAAGATTTAATATAAACAAATTGATTTTCTTTAATCGCTACTATCTTAGACAAAAAGATTCAAAAGATCTTTTAGAAATTATAAATTTTTCTCCTTACGGTGAATTTAAAGGAGACGATTTTTATGCCTTAAATGGGAATATTTATTCTAAAGAAAAGGTATTAAAAATAATAGAAATGGGTAAAGAAAGAGCAAGCACTATCACAGAAATACTTCTAAGTGTAGAATTTTTCTTTAAAGATTTTGATTATGATAAAAACTTACTTTTATGGAAAAACGCTTCTTTTGAAGAAATTAAAAAAAATTTAGAAGAAATAAGAGATGAATTTATAAAACTTAAAGAAGAAGATTTCAAAAGTGATAAAATAAAAGAAGTTCTTGATAAGCTTTCTCAAAATGAAAAAGGAAAATATTTCTGGCCACTTAGAGCAGCGCTAACAGGCAAAGAAGCTTCGCCTCCGCCTTTTGAAATTGCTGAAGTTTTTGGGAAAGAAAAAACTATTTCGCTTATTGATAAAGCTTTGGAAAAATTAAATGAATAAAATCTTTTCTTTTCTTTTTAAAATTTTAGTTTTCCTTTTAATTTTGGCATTAATACCTAAAAATTTTCTTCTTGATTTAAAAAATAAAATAGATTCTTTGAAAATAGTTCAAATTCTTAAAATTGGTTTTAATAACTTTTTAGCTTTTATAGATAAAAACTTCCAGCAATTTAAGCTTAAAAAAATAGAGGAATATTTAATTAATTTTTTCAAGTAATTTTTTAAAAATGAAGAAAAAAATTAATGTTGTTTGTATTGGAGGAGGCACCGGCCTTTCACAGCTTTTATCAGCTTTAAAAGACGATGTTTATAAAAGCATTAAAAATTTATCTGCCTTAGTAACCACTTTTGATTCAGGAGGAAGTACGGGCATTTTAAGAAAGATTTACGAAATTCCAGCTATAGGAGATATTAGAAACTGCCTTTTAGCGCTTTCAGATATTGAAAACTATGTGAAAAAAGCTTTTCAGTATAGATTTAAAGGTAAAGGCTTAAAAAACCATCCTTTAGGAAATTTATTTTTAGTAGCTCTAATGGAAACTCAGGGCAATTTTGAAAAAGCAGTGAAGATAGCCTCAAAAATTTTAAAAATAAAAGGAGAAGTTATCCCTATAACTACAGAAAATATTCATCTTGGAGCCATCTTTGAAAATGGTAAAAAAATAATTGGAGAAGATAAAATTCCTGAATATGCTTTGCAAAGAAAAGTTAAAATAAAAAATCTTTTTCTATACCCTAAAAAACCAAAACCAACACCTTTAGCTCTTAAAAGAATAAGAGAAGCTAATTTTATTTTGATAGGTCCTGGAAGCTTATATACGAGTATTTTGCCTAATTTTTTAATAGAAAAAATAAGTGAAGAAATAAACAAAAGTAAAGCTATTAAAATATTTATTTTAAATCTTTTAACACAACCAGGAGAAACAGATTTTTTCAAAGCCAGTGATCATTTAAAAGAATTTTTAAGAATTTCAGGAATTAAAAAAATAGATGTAGTTTTAGCAAGTAAAACTAAACCCAAGAAAAAATTTTTAAAGAAAATTAAAGAAGAAAATAAAGAAATTGTTGAAATTGATAAAAAGAATTTAGAAAAATTAGGAGTTAAAGTTATTGAAAAAGATTTAGCCTTGGTTAAAGATACTTATTTTAAACATTCGCCCAAAAAACTTAAAAAAGTACTTAGCTCTATATTTAAGAAATTTATGTTATAATTAAACTAATGGCTAGTAAAAATAGAAGTTTGGTAAAAATTAGATGTTCAGAATGTAATTCGATTAATTATTATTATTGGAAAAAGAAAGGAGCTGAATATAAGCTAAATTTTAGAAAATATTGTAAAAATTGCAAAAAACATACAGCACATAAAGAGACAAAAAAATGAAAGAATTTTTGATGGATGTTTTATATAAGCTGTTTTTAATTAAAAAAGAAGATGTTCAATTTCAAGTAGAAAACTATCATAATCTTAGAGGTTTTAGATCATGGCGAAAAGGCGCTTTTATTTTTTATTTATTAATTTTCTTTCCGGTTTTTATCATCTTTATGCTTTTAGGTTTTATAGTATTAGATCACGGTGGATATGAAGCGGATAGGAATTATGTTTTCTTCTTGTATAATTTAATTTTTTTAATTCTATTATTTATGGGATATTTAAAAGGTGGAGCCTTTTATTACAAATTGTTTTTATTTTTGTATAACTTAAGTTTTCTCTTTTTATTATTAGTTTATTTAACAGGGACGTCAATTGAATCGGAACCTACACCTGAATTATCTTTAGGAAAAACTCTTAGCAATCTTTTCTTTGCTGCTAAAACTTTAATTTTACCTGGGTCATTTATTGCTTTCTTTTTCGAAATAATTATTGAAGTTGTTGCCTATACATTTCTAGGAAGAGGGATTTCTTTGATTAATTATTATAATTTGCCTTACATTATTGCTAATTTGTTAGTAATTTACTTAGTAAATCGTTTTGTTTTTAGAGCTTTAATAGTTGAGATTAAAAAGAAAAAATAAAAATTTATAATTTATTAAACCCAAGTTTTTGATATAATTTTTTTATAAGGGGGAGTAGCTCCAACTGGTAGAGCGGCGGTCTCCAAAACCGCAGGTTGCAGGTTCGAATCCTGCCTCCCCCGCTAAAGTCCTAGTTCATCGCTAATTTCTTGCATAGCTTTTAAGGCTATTTCTGCAAGTTCTTCCAATTTTAACCCTAACATTTCTTCTGCTTTTAAAATTATTTCTCGATTAACTCCTTTAGCAAAAGAAGGTTCCTTAAATTTACTTATAATTCTTTCTACAGTGACTTCACTTAATTTTTTATTTGGCATAACCAAGGCCACAGCAACAATAAGTCCAGTAATTTCCTCACAAGTATATAAAGCTTTTTCTAAATTTGTTTCCGGAATTAAACCTTGAAGATGATTATGTTTTTTAATAGCAGAGATAACTTCTTGTGGAAAACCCTCTTTTTCTAAAATTTCTACAGCAATAAGTGGATGTTTTTCTGGGGTTTCTTTTGTTATTTCCCAATCTAAGTCATGTAAAAGCCCAGCTAAAGCCCAAATTTCTTCATTTTCACCAAATCTTCTTGCTAAATGTCTCATTAAATTTTCTGTTGCTAAAAGATGTTTTTTTAAATTTGTATTTTTGATATATTCGTCAATTAATTCTAAAGCTCTTTTTCTTAAATCCATTTTTTTCATCAAAATTAAATTCGACTATTTTTAAAAAATTTCTTATAATGAACTTAATGCTTGTTTATTTCTTATTATTTATTCTTTTTATACTTTTGATTTTGCTCTCTCTTTATATTTTAATATCTTTTCTTTTTATTTACTACGATATAAAAAATAAAGTTTTCTTCGCCCCCTCTGAGAAAAGAATAATTGAAGAATTTTTTAAAATCTATCCTTTTGAAAAAGATAAGATATTTTTCGATTTAGGTTCAGGTGATGGTAGAGTTGTTTTTTTTGGCTGAAGAAAAAGGAATGAAAGCTTACGGAGTAGAAAACAATTTAATTCTTTATTTATTTTCAAAAATTCTTAAAAAGATTAAGAAAAGTAAAGCAAACTTTATAAGAAGCGATTTAAGGAAAATAGACCTTAAAGAATGTGACTACATTTATTTATATCTTTTGCCAAAATTTTTAGAAGAAATAGAAGAAGAAATTTTCGAGAAAATTAGTCCTAAAACTAAAATAATTAGCTATAAATTTAAATTTCCCAATAAAAAAGTAAAAGAAGTATATTTAGATAAGTTTTTTATTTATGAGAAGAATTTTTGATAAAATTAAATTAATTGCCCGGGTGGCGGAATTGGTAGACGCGCTGTCTTGAGGGGGCAGTGGCGATGAGCCGTGCGGGTTCGAATCCCGCCCCGGGCACAAAATGAAAATAGTTTATTATTTAAAAAATCTAAAAAATTTACCTCAAGACGTTATTAATTTTATAAAAATAAAAAGCCAAAAACTTTCTTTTATAGAAAAGAAAGAAGGAGAAGGAATTTTAGAAGTAGAAATTAAAAAAGATAAAGAGGTTAGAGAAAAGAAGGGTCTTTATAAGGTCAAAATTATTTTTGATACCCCTAAAAGAACAGCTAATATTGCCTTTGGCTTAGGAAAAAACTTTTATCAAGCTATAAATGATGCCTTCAAAAAACTCATAAAAAATATTAAAAAGTAATATTTTTGTCTATTTTTTGCCAAAAATCAATAACAAATTTTTGATAATCCAATTTATTTAAAGCAATCTCATCAAGTTTTTCTTCCATTAAAGCTGTAAATTTCAAATCAATAAATTCCGGATAGTTTTCTTTCAAAAATTGATAAACTTTATAACCAAGTTCTGTAGGCTTTAAAAAATTTTTTTCTTTAAGAGCATATTTTCTCTTTTTCAAAATTTCTATAGTTTGAACGTAAGTTGAGGGTCTCCCAATTCCCAAATCTTTCATTTTTTTAATTAAACTTGCTTCAGTAAACCTTGAAGGTGGTTTAGTCTCAATTTTCTTAATTTCAAAATCTAAAACAGAAAAAATTTCTCCCTCTTTAACTTTAATTTTAGGTAAAAATTTTTCTTTAAGAGGGTAAATTTTACTGAAACCATCAAAAATTAAGCTTTTGTTTGTACAAAGAAAATAAAAATTATTAGATGAAAAGATATATTTTGTTTCTAAATATTCTAAAGGTTTAAAATGACTTGAAATAGTTATCATCAAAATAAGTTGCCATAACTTTAAAAAATCTCCAGTTAATTTTGGCTTTTCTAAAAATGTTGGTCTGATGGCTTCATGAGCCTCAAAACTAATTTTTTCCTTTTTATATCTTGGAAAAGAAAAATAATTTTCTCCGTAGTTTTGAATAATGAAATCTCTAATTTTTAAAGAAAAATTTCTATCAATATAGTGACTATCTGTTCGATGATAAGTAATAAAACCGGACTC
Source organism: Thermodesulfobacteriota bacterium (assembly GCA_030578315.1). Taxonomy (GTDB): domain Bacteria; phylum Desulfobacterota; class Thermodesulfobacteria; order Thermodesulfobacteriales; family Thermodesulfobacteriaceae; genus Thermodesulfobacterium. The sequence continues at coordinate 6,354 of JAUQQL010000027.1, forward strand.
AAAAAGCTTTTGAGCTATAAACATTGTCTTTTTTGGAGGAAATTTTAAAAAGTTATAAGCCAATCTTTGTAAATTTTCAGTATCTAAAGGAAGTGGTGGATAAATTTTCTTTTCTTCTTCGATAATTTTTTCTAATTTTAGTTCTTTAATTTGAAAAATTTCTTTTTTAATTTTATCTAACTCCTCTCTAGATAAGTTTAATGGTTTTAAATTTTTATCAGTTAAAACTGCTTTTAAAGGAAAATTTTCTAAAAGAAGATATATTTGAAAATATTCTTCTTTTTTAAAATTTTTGATTTCTTCTTCTCTTTCAATAATAATCCTTAAAGCAGCCGACTGTACTCTTCCAGCAGAAAGACTTTTTTCTATTTTCCATAAAAGCAGAGAAACTGTATAACCAAAAATTCTATCTAAATACCTTCTTCCTTTTTGGGCATTAACTAAATTTTCATTAATTGAAGATAAATTTTTTAAAGCCTTTAAAACGCTAAAAGGAGTAATTTCATGGATATAAACTCTTTTTATTTTTTTATGCTCCTTTTTTGGTAAAATCATTTCCACTTCTTTAGCAATCATTTCACCTTCTCTATCAGGATCAGTAGCTAAAATTATCATTTCAGCCCTACCTCCAATTTCTTTAATTTTTTTAATAATTTTATTTTTGCCTTTTAAAGGAACATATTTAGCTTCTATTTGATTATTTTTTAAATAAATACCGAAAGAATTTGAAGGTAAATCTAAAAGATGCCCATAAGTAGCTAAAACAAGATAATCTTTCAAAAATTTTTTTATAGTTTTTGCTTTTGTAGGTGATTCAACAATTATAATTTTCATTTGAATAATATTTTCCTTCTTTAGCAAAAATTAAATTTTTAATTTCTAAAGAGGTGATAATTTTTAAAATTTGAGAAACATCTAAACCTGATTCTTTTGTTAATTCTTCAATGCTTCTTGGTTTTTCTTTAATCATTTTATAAATTTTTTCTTCATCATCTTCTAATTCAACTATCATTTTGTTTTTTCTTATTCCAAAAGTTTCAAGAATTTCTTCAGGTGAAATTAAAAGGAAAGCTCCTTCTTGGATAAGTTTTAAGTTTCCTAAATAATTTTTTTCATAAATGCTTCCAGGCAAAGCGTAAACATCTTTACCGTATTCCAAAGCAAATTTAGCAGTAATTAAAGCACCAGATTTTTCAGGAGCTTCAATAATGATTACTATTTTACTTAAAGCAGCTATAATTCTATTTCTTAAAGGAAAATGATAATTTAAAGAAGGAGTTTTTGGGGGATATTCGCTCACGATGCTTCCACCAATTTCAATAATTTTTTCTACGTATTTTTTTCTTGGGTCTTTTAAAATAAAATCAAAGCCAGAACCAATAACAGCAATATTTTCTTTTTTAGCTTCTAAACTTCCTAAGTGGGCAGCTAAGTCTATACCATAAGCTAAACCGCTGACAATACAAAGACCATTTTTTGCTAAAACATAAGAAAAATTTTTAGCAATTTTTTCTCCAATTTTTGTTGGTTTTCTTGTTCCAACAATAGCTACTTTTTCTTTGAATTTATTTAAATTAATTTCCCCTAAAACAAAAATACCTAAAACAAAAGTTTGGTTAAATTTAAGTTCTTCTGGAAAACTCTTTTCGTTTATTAAAAGAATCTCACCGCCCAAGTTTTTAAGTTTTAAATACTCCTTTTCCCAATCAAGTTTAATTTTAAACTCATTTTCTAAAAGTTGAAAAACTTTCGAAAAAGATTTATATTTTTTATAGAGAGATAAAACTTTTTTATTAGGAGGTTTAAAATTATAAGATAAAGCTAAATAAGATATTTTTTCTTCCATGATTCAAGATTTATGGTTTTTTGATTTTCTTTCCCTTTTAATAGTAAGACTTTCTTTATCTTACTATTATTTTAAAGAGGCTTTAAAGCAAAACAAAGAAGATAAATATTTTCTTTCTATTTTTTTAATTACTTCTTCAATTTTTTTATCTTTAGGATTTTACACTTCTTTTGTAAGCTTTTTTCTTTTATTTTACGAATTTTTTAATTTAACAAAAAAATTTTTAGAAAAAAATGATTTAACATTAGAAATTTTTAAAATTTCTTTAATATTAGTTTTAATTTTTATAGGCCCGGGAAAAATTTCTTTGGACAGATTTTTGAATGTTAGATTTTAAGAAAATATTTTTCTTTTTCTTTTTTCTTTCAAATTTAGTTTTCGCTAGTGATCTTTATATTTCTGAAATAATGTACAGTCCCGAAGGCAGTGATGAAGGAAAAGAATGGGTAGAAGTAGTTAATCTTTCTTCGACATCTATAAAAATTTTTGGAGGTAAGAAGGGTTGGAGATTTAATGATGGAAGTAACCATCTTTTTGAGGAAACTGAAGTGATTTTAAATCCTAACGAAGTTTTAATCATCGCTCAAAATAAGCAAAAATTTTTAAGCGAACATCCCTCTTTTAAAGGAAAGATAGTAGAAGTTAAAAATATGAGTTTAAGAAACGAAAAAGGCATTATAAGCATTTTTGATGAAAATAAAAATTTAAGAGCTTTTAGAGAATATTCAAGCAGCTGCGGTGGAAATGGAAACAGCTATTCAATTATTTTTATAAATAACATTTGTTATGAAAATAATCAAAAAGGTGGAAATCCCGGAGTTTATCCAGATGAAAGAAAGTTGGAAATAAAAGAAAAAATTGAAGAGGATGTCAAAGAAAAAAATGCTTCTCAAAATAATGAAGAAAAAATTTCTTTAAAATCTTCATCGAGTGAGATTTCTACATCTAGTTTATTAAGTACGTCTACAATATCTAAAGAAGATTTTTCTTGTCTCGTGATTAACGAATTTTTACCTAATCCTGAAGGCCGGGATGAAAATAGAGAATTTATAGAACTTTATAATGAATGTGACCAAAAGTTAAATTTAGATGGCTTAACTATTAAAGTAGGAAGATTTAAATTAAAACTTAGCGGAGAAATTAAGGAAAAAGAATTTAAAGTTTTAAGAAATAGTGACTATAGATTTTATATAAGAAATTCAGGAGAAGAAATTAGTCTTTTGAAAGATGAAGAAACTCTTTATAAAATTTCTTACTCAGGAAAAGCACCAGAAGGTCTTTCTTTTTCAAGAAATGAAGAGGAATGGTTTTGGACTTTGCCAACACCTGGAAGAGAAAACGAAAAAGAAAGCTATCAAGAAAATAATTTAAAAGTTGAAGAATCAAAAGAGGAAGTAAAGGTTAATAAGAGCTCAAAAGAAGAAATTGAAACTAATGATTTTGATAAGTCAATTTTAAATGAAGGAAAAGCAGAAATTTATTCTTCTGACTCTAAAATAATTCAAATCTTCTTGCCACTTGTTTTTATAACTTTAATTGTTTTAGTTTTTACAATTCTTTTTAAAATTTAAATTTTAAAATATCGAACTTAAAATTCTTATAAGCTTCTATTAGTTTCTGTATATCTCCTTCTTCAAATTTTTTATTAACATTTTTTACTACTTCTAAAAGTTTTTCGCTTTCTATTTTAGTTCCCCAAAGAGAAGGTTCAAAAACGCCAAAGAAGTAACTTTCTCCTAAAATTATCTTTTCGCTTATAAGATAAGGAAGTTCATGATGGAGGTTTAAAGATTCTATAGCTAAAAGACTGTAAGAAGAAGTAAGAAGTTCTTTTTGATTTTGAGAAAGAAGATTTTCTGTTTCTAAAAATATCTTTAAAGTTGAAGCAAGTTCTTTTTCTTCTAATTTATAATTTTCAAAGATTTCGTGAAAAAGGTTATGTAGAGAAATATAAATTAAAGCCCATTTTTCTAAATCTTCTTTCTTTGCTTTTATTTCAAAATAAGGTAAGAGCTTAGGGAAATTTTTTAAAGCAGTGATAAAAACCTTCACCTCTTCTTGAGGCAAAAAATCAAAATTAGGAACGCTCTTGGCCTTAAGAACTTCGCTTATTTTTTCTCTTAAACCTGTTAATTCTGACATTTCTTCTTATAAAAGAAAAGACCCCCTTTCTGGGGGCCTTTTCTTTTTATTTAATTTTCCTTTATTTTTTAAACACAAAAAAGAAAAGGCCCCCACCTTTTTGTGGTGACCTTTTGACAAATAAACAAATTAATATAATTAGAAAAGTTAAGTTTCATAGCTTTTATATTTAACATTTTAAACTATGATTTTTTAAAAGTCAAGTATCTATATTAACAATTTCGATTTAAAAATTTCAAATTTTCTTATTAAAATTTCTTTTAAAGGTCGAATTAAGAAAAAATTATTAACATAAAATTAAATGACCAGCACTAATTTACTCGACGTTTTTAACTCCTTTTTACTTTCTTTATATCCAGTTTTTTTGCAAAGTATAATCAATCTTACTTTGGCTCTTTTGGTTATTGTCGTTGGTTGGCTTATCAGTCAATTCTTTAAGCTTTTAGTAGAACTCGTTGTTGAAAAATCAAAATTGGAAGAAGCACTTCAAAAAACAAAATTGGCAAGTTATTTTGAAGGTTTTTCTTTTGAAGAAAAAGCTTCAAAGGTTTTAGGAGAAGCAGTTTTTTGGTTTGTCTTTTTGCTTTTCCTTATGACAGCTACAGATATTTTAGGTCTTAAATTAGTTACTAGTTTTCTTAGAGATCTTCTTTATTTCATACCTAAAGCTGTTACTTCCGCCTTTGTTGTTTTAGCTGGTTTTGTTTTTGGTGATTTAATGAAAAAAATTCTTTATGGAGTTTTTAGAGGTTTCGAAAAAAGAACAGCCGATTTTGCTTCTTCAATTATCAAGTGGTCAATTGTAGGTTTTTCATTTTTTACTGCTTTGAATGTTTTAGGTATAGCTACTGAACTTATTAATACTCTTCTTTTTGGTTTTATGCTTTTCTTTGGTTTAGCAGGCGGTTTAGCTTTTGGCTTGGGTGGACAAGATTTAGCTAAGGAAGTACTTGAAAATTTGAGAAGAAAATTTAGATAAAACTTTAATTTTTTGTATTGACTTCAAAGCTTTGGTTATAGTATAATAAATTTGAAAAGTAACTGGTGATTTAACATTTTTTATTTTTAAATTTTGTTTTTGGTGTTTTTGATTGTACTTTAAAAATTTCAAAAAGAGAATGATTAGTGCTGAGGTGATAGTTAGAAGTTAGCTGAGGCGGTTTTACAGGCTAAGGGTGGATGCCTTGGGAGGAGGTGGCGATGAAGGACGCGCCTAGGCTGCGATAAGCCAGGGGGAGGTGCCTAGGAACCTGTGATCCCTGGATTTCCGAATGGGGTAACCCATCCTGGGAGAACCCAGGATATCCAGAGGGTTAGCATCCTCTGGAGGCGTACCCGGGGAAGTGAAACATCTCAGTACCCGGAGGAAAAGATACCAATTGGTATTCCCTGAGTAGCGGCGAGCGAAAAGGGAAAAGCCCAAACCTGGATGCAGCTATTTTGCATCTGGGGGTTAAAGGAATAAGGCGTTCCTCTTTTTAAATCTTGTAAGGTCCTGGTGCATGGGACCTAAGATTTAAAAAGAGGAGGTGAGGTTACAAAAGAGGTTTCTAGCCGAATGTCCCTGGAAAGGGCAGCCATAGAGGGTGAAAGCCCCGTAGGCAAAAGAAACCTCTCCTCACTGCCTTATTTCCTGAGTACCTCGAGGAATGATAACCTTGAGGGAAATTGCCTGAACCAACAGGCAAGGCTAAATACACCTCCTCACCGATAGCGCATTAGTACCGCGAGGGAAAGGTGAAAAGCAGGCCGGAAGGCCGGTGAAATAGAACCTGAAACCCTTAGCCTACAAAGAGTCGGAGCCCGAAAGGGTGACGGCGTGCCTATTGAAGAATGAGCCGGCGAGTTCGAGGCATTCGCTTGGTTAAGGCCGGTCAAGGCCGGAGCCATAGGGAAACCGAGTGGTCTTAAAAGGGCCACTTAAGGTGGATGCCTCGAGACCCGAAGCCAGACGATCTACCCGTGGCCAGGGTGAATCCCATCGAAAGATGGGAGGAGGCCCGAACCCGTGGGTGTCGCAAAACCCTGGGATGAGCTGCGGGTAGGAGTGAAAAGCTTATCGCGTCTGGGAATAGCTGGTTCTCCCCGAAATAGCTTTAGGGCTAGCGGCAGTAAATAGCCTTCAGGAGGTAGAGCACTGATAAGTTGGTAAAGGGCGAAAGCTCAGCCAACTTGTCAAACTCCGAATTCCTGAAGGTGTTCCTGCTAGTCAGTCTGTGGGGGATAAGCTCCATGGACAAGAGGGGAACAACCCAGACTCCCAGCTAAGGCCCCTAAATCCTGGCTAAGTAGGAAAGGCAGTGTCTTCCCTATGACAACTAGGAGGTTGGCTTAGAAGCAGCCATCCTTTAAAGAGTGCGTAACAGCTCACTAGTCGAGGGAAGATGCGCCGAAACATTTACGGGTTTAAGCCAGGTGCCGAAGCTGGAGACCCGTCTTTTTGGACGGGTGGTAGGGGAGCATTCTCTGCGCGATGAAGGTCCATCCGCGAGGAGGACTGGAGCGCAGAGAAGAGAGAATGCCGGCATGAGTAACCGCAAATCAGCTGAGATGGCTGATCGCCGTAAGGGCAAGGTTTCCTCGGCAATGGAAATCAGCCGAGGGTTAGGCGGGACCTAAGGTGAACCCGAAAGGGGTAGCCGATGGACAGCCGGTTAATATTCCGGCCCCACCTTTTGGCATCCGATGGGGTGACGAGGGATATAAGGAGAAGAGAGGTAGTGGTTACTCTTTCTCTCTGGACTAGACTGGAGATGGAGCAAATCTCCATCTCTCCTTTAAATAGGAACAGTCGACCAGAGAGAGAAGTCTCTTTTTAGAGACAACTTCTCCGAAGAGCCCTCCAAGAAAAGCCTCTAAGGGTTAAGCCAAAAGGTGCCCGTACCGGAATACCGACGCAGGTGCCCGAGGCGAGTAGCCTAAGGCGAACGGGTGATCCCTCCTCAAGGAACTCGGCAAAAAAGCGGGCGTAACTTCGGGAGAAGCCCTGCCTGCTTTAAGGCAGGCCGCAGCGAACGTCTCCCTGGCGACTGTTTACCAAAAACACAGCTCCCTGCTTAACTGGTTAACAGGAAGTATAGGGGGTGACGCCTGACCGATGCCGGAAGGTTAAAGCATCAAGGTTAATACTCGAGTAAGACTTTTCTTGCTCGAGTATTAGCTTATGATGCTAAGCCCCGGTCAATGTCGGCCCTAACCCTGAGGGTCCGAAGGTAGCGCAATTCCTTTCCGGGTAAGTTCCGGAGCGCATGAAAGGCGTAACGACTGGGGAACTGTCTCGAGGAGGGGCCCGGTGAAAATGCAATCCCCGTGAAGATGCGGGGTGCGGGCAACGGGACGAAAAGACCCCGGGAGCTTTACTGGGCTCACTCATTGGTTTTGGTTAAGTGATGCAGAGCGTAGTGGGGAGGCTGTGAAGCTCTGCTTCCGGGCAGAGTGGAGCCGTCAATGGAACACCCACCTTCACTTAGCTGGAACCTAACCTCGCTCGCTAGCGAGGGACAGTGAGTGGGGGCCAGTTTCACTGGGGCGGTGGCCTCCTAAAAAGTAACGGAGGCGTCCAAAGGTCGGCTTGTCCTGGATGGAAACCAGGATGGAAGTGTAAAGGCATAAGCCGGCCTGACTGCAAGGCTGACAAGCCGCGCAGAGGCGAAAGCCGGGCTTAGTGACCCGACGGCCCTTTTTGGAAAGGCCGGAGACAACGGATAAAAGTTACCCCGGGGATAACAGGCTGGTGTGGCCCGAGAGTCCACATCGACGGCCACGCTCGGCACCTCGATGTCGGCTCACCCTAGCGCGGGGCTGAAGAAGGTCCCAAGCGTCGGGCTGTTCGCCCGTTAAAAGGGTACGTGAGCTGGGTTCAGACCGTCGTGAGACAGGTCGGTCTATATCTGTTGCCCGCGTTTGGAGGCTTGAGGGGAGCTGGTCCTAGTACGAGAGGACCGGACTGGGGCAGCCTCTGGTGTACCAGTTGTCCCTCCAGGGGCATAGCTGGGTAGCTATGCTGCCACCGGATAAGCGCTGAAAGCATCTAAGCGCGAAGCCGACCCCAAGATTAGGCCTCCTTAGAGCCCCCAGGAAGATCACCTGGTTGATAGGCCCCTACTGGAAGCCCGGTAACGGGTTAAGGTTAGGGGTACTAATGGGCCAAATACCTCAGCTAACTTCTAACTAATCACCTGAGCAGTAATCATTCGAAATTTTTAAAAAAATTTGCCCGGGTGGCTGTATATCCGGGTTGGAACCACCCCTTCACATTCCGAACAGTTGGGTGAAACGGCCCGGAGCCGATGGTAGTACCTAATGGTGCGAGAGTAGGTGCTGCCCGGGCTTTTTATTTTAAAATTAAACTAATGTCAGAAAGGCTTTTAAAACAAATTAAAATTTTTTTAATTTTCATCTCTCCTCTTTTAATTTTTTTATTTTTTTCTCTTTACAAACTTCTTTCTCCAAAACCTACTTGTTTTGATAATATAAAAAATCAAGGGGAAGTAGATATTGATTGTGGTGGTCCTTGTCCTCCTTGCGAAGTCAAAAAATTAGAACCCTTAAGAATTTCTTCTAAAAGATTTATTTCTTACAAAGACGGCAGTTATGATTTTGTTTTTAAGATTTTTAATCCTAATGAAAAATATGGTTTAGAAAAATTTTCATATTATTTTGAACTTTATGATAAAGAAGGTAAAAAAATTTTCGAAACACCAAAAGAAACTTCTTTTATTTATCCTAACGAAACAAGGTGGCTTATAATTCAAAATGTAAAAGCTCCAGAATTTGATGATTTTAAACCAAAAGTAGAAATAAATGACTATGATTGGAAAGAATTTGAAGAAAAATTTTCTTCTCGTGATCTTATTTATTATGAACCAAAAATAGAGAAACTAGAAATAGGAGGCTATCGAATTTCTTTTAATGTTTATAACAGTTCAATTTATGATTTTGATAAAATAGAAGCTATAATTTTTTTATACAATAAAGAAAATTCACTAATAGGACTGACTCGAACTTATTTTCAAATAAAATCAAAAGAAACACAAAAAGTAGAATCAATAATTGATTTTCTTCCTGAAAAACCTGAAGCCATAGAAATATTCTTTCAAGTGCAAAAATGAAAAAAAGAGTTCTTACAGGTATAAAACCAACAGGAAAAGTTCATCTCGGAAATTATTTAGGAATGATAAGACAAGTGATTGATCTTCAAGAAAAAACGAAGTATTTTTAATGATAGCTAATTTACATGCACAAACTGTTCCTTATGATCCTAAAGAACTTCAAGAATTAACATACGATTTAGTGACTTCTCTTTTAGCCTTAGGAATTGATCCTAAAAAAACAAGTCTTTTTCTTCAATCTGATAATCCATGGCATCCATACCTTTCATGGATTTTAGGTTGTTTTACCTATGTAGGAGAACTTCAAAGAATGCATGAATTTAAAGAACAAAGCGAGAAATACAAAAAAGAAGGAGTAGGTTCTGGTATTTTGATGTATCCTGTTTTAATGGTAGCTGATATTTTACTTTATAATGCAGATTTAGTTCCTGTAGGAGAAGATCAAAGACAACACCTTGAACTTACAAGAGAAATTGCTCGTAGGTTTAACTCCAGATTTGGAAAAATTTTCAAAATTCCTGAAGCTCTTATTCCACAAGAAACTTATAAAATAATGAGTCTTTCTAATCCTTTAAAAAAAATGTCTAAATCTATGCCAGAAGGTTGTTTAGAAATTTTTGCTCCTGAAAAAGAAATTGAAGAAAAAATAATGAAAGCAGTTACAGATTCTGGAAGAGAAATAAAATATGATCCTGAAAATAAACCTGGAATAAGCAATTTGATGATAATTTATAAATATCTTACAAATAAACCACTTCCAGAAATAGAAGAAGAATTTCGTGATATTTCCTATGCAGATTTTAAAAGAGAAGTTTATAAAAAATTTTTAGAACACTTTGCTTTGGCAAGAAAAAAGAAATCAAAACTAAAGAAAAAGGAAGTTTTAGAAATTTTAGAAAAAGGAAAAGAAAAAAGCATTAAAGCTTCGGAAGAGATTATTAAAAAAGTCATAAAAGTTACTGGCTTAAAAATTTGACTTAAAACAAATTTTGCCTTATAATTTTTATTAATTAAGCCTAAGAAAAGAGGGGCCAAAAAGGCTTAAATCCTTTTAAGGAACCCTCTCGAGGCAAAATGAAAAAAACAAAAAAAGAAAAATCAAAAATTATTGAGAGTTTAAAAACAAAATTTGAAGAAAATCCTGGTTATGTGATTTTTAGTTTACTTAATTTGGATGGAGAAACTCTTCAAACCTTACGCCTCCAAGTTAAAGAAAAAAGAGGTTTGATTGAGGTTGCTAAAAAAACTTTGATTTATAAAAGTAATCCTGAATTTCCTTTTAGCGAAGAAGAGCTCAAAGAACCATTTGGTTTTCTTTGGCTTTTAGATGAAAATTTATCTGCTTTAAAAACTCTTAAAGATTATAAGAAAGAAGAAAAGATAAAAGTTTTAGGTGGATATTTTAGAGGTAAAAAACTTTCTTCTCAAGATATTTGGGAACTTGTTGATCTTCCATCAAGAGAAGAGCTTATTTCCAAACTTATTTTCTCTCTTTCTTCGCCGCTTCAAAGATTAACCTACGATTTAAAAAGGCCATTTTCTAAATTATTATTAATTTTGTCGGCAATTAAGAAATAATAATTAAAAACAATGTCAGAAAAAATTGCACAAATCATTAAAATGATCGAAGAATTAACAGTTGTCGAACTTAATGAACTTGTTAAAGCTTTAGAAGAAAAATTTAATATTAGTCCTATGCAATTTGCTTTTTCTGCTCCTCAAGCACCTTCACAAACTCAAGAAACACAAACTTCTTCTCTTGTCGATGTTATTTTGGTTGATTCAGGAGCTAACAAGATTAATGTTATTAAAGTCTTAAGAGAAATCAATCCTAACTTGTCTTTGAAAGATGCTAAAGATATGGTTGATAATCCACCGCAAACAGTTGCTTCTCAAATAGAAAAAGCAAAAGCAGAAGAATTAAAGAAAAAATTTGAACAAGCAGGAGCTAAAGTAGAAATCAAATAAAATCTATTTACTTTTAATAAGAAAAAAACGACATTCATTACAAAAAAGAGCGGTTGAAGAAACATAAGAAATATCTCTTCCAGCTGGGTCATTAACAATAAAACCTTTGGAAGGATCATAGCCTACAATTAGCATATAATGACCCACATAACCTAGATGATCTCTAACACGATAAATAATTGGTCCTAAACGAAAAAGATTACTATTTACACTACCATCTGGAAAAACAATATTTCTGTATTCTAACTGTTGAGATTCTAAGCCATATTTTCCTAAAATATCATTTCTCCCCCAAGCATTTAAATAAGTTCCTTCATCTCCAATATAACCTTTAAAATCATTTATTAAGCTTTTGAGTAAATTGGCAAATTCCTCTTTTTCTTTATCATCTATTTTGCCATCAGAACAAAAATTCGTCCCTTCATGCCATAACTTAGCCATAGCTAAAGAAACCATTCCGCAACCGCTTGGCCCAACAAAGCCATCACCAAAAGGAATACCATAAAAATAACTATCAATTTGTTTCATTACAGGAACAAAACTTTCTCCAGGTCTGCAATAAGAATCTTTAATTCCTTTACCTAAAATTACTCTACCACCATAATTTTGAGACAAATTAGGATCAAAAGGTAAAAGACCAGCATTTCCTCCAAAAACTGTAAACACAGGAGGGCTTGCTTTTTCTACATAAGGTATTTTTAATTTCACTTCAAAAATTCTTGGATTAATAATATGAAGAATTTGAGGTAAAACTAAAACAATAATTATTGCTCCTATAGAGTTCATAATCCTATTTCTTCCAGATTCTTTGCTTGTAATACTTCCTGCAGAAAAAAGATATTCTACTGCTCCATAAACCATATTCAAAAAAGCTAAAGAAAATAAAACTACAATTCCTAAATTATAGACAGCTTGAAAACAACTTGCTAAATCTGAACAAGTAGTAATTTGATTAAGCCAAGGCATTATGATAAAATTTTAACTAGAAAAATTTAAAATTTTAGCCCCTGTAGCTCAACAGGAAGAGCGCGTGGCTTCGGACCACGAGGTTGGGGGTTCGAATCCTCCCAGGGGCAAAATTTAAAGCTTCCCCCTTTTAATCTTTTCATAAAGCCAAAGAAAATAATATCTTTTACTAAAAATAAAATCAAAAGTTGGCACTAAATCAATTCTTTTTCCTCCAAAACCCTTTTTAAATAAAGTTAAACCATACCAAGGATGTGTTTTTTCTTCTTTTTTTGCTATTCCCCAAAAATTATAATATTTTAAATTTCTTCTTTTTGTTTCTTGAATAATCTCCCATTGCATTTTGTAATTTAAAGGTTCTTTGATTGGCAAAGAAGCTGCATGATGATAAAAAGAACTTTGATGAGAGAAAATAACCAAAGCTGAAGAAAAATATTTGTTTTCTATTTTCCCTAAAAAAAGAAGAGCCTTTTTTTCTTTAGAGAATAATTTAAACTCTTCTAAGATAAATTCTCTAGAGTAAGGTTTAAATTTTTTTCTAAGATAAAGATCTTCATAAAGCGACCAAAAAATATCAAATTTAGTTAAATCTTCTGTTTTTTCTATTTCTAAATAAGGTTTTTTTAAAGATTCCATTACAAGTTTTTTATGTGTTTTATCCATCTCATTTAACATTTCTTCATCGCTTTTTATTTCTTTTATCCAAAAATTTTCACTCACCGCATAAGTTGGTGCTAATTTACCACCTAAACTTTTAAAAAAACTTATATAATCCTCTTCATAAATTAAAGCAGGGTTAACCCTTAAAAAATGATACTTTTTCTTAAATCCGTTTTTTTCTAAAAATTCTAAAATTTTCTTAAATCCTTCTTTGAAAAAATCTTTTTTTATCACCGGGCCATGATGAATAACAAGACCGTAAGAAAGTTTTCTCTTATATCCTATCATCTGACAAACACCTACAAGATCACTATCTCTAAAAATTCCCAGTCTTATAACTTCTCTGCCTAAATTTTTTTCAACTTCACCATATTCAAAATCCTGAAGAAAACTTATATAACTTTCGTCATCTAAAAATTTGTTCCATAAGTTTTTATCCTCAAAAATTTCAACCTCTATTCTTCCCATTTTTTTAGTTTTTCAATAATGTCATAAGAAGTTTCTTCGCTTATAAGAGTAGGCAAATTAAAAATTATTTTATTAATTTCTTCTACTTTAGGACAAGATCCTTTTTCATAACCAAAAACTTCTTCTTTAGCGTCACAAGGTGCTAAGGGGCAAAAATACCAGTCACCTAAAAAAATATTTTCTTTTGAAAACTCTTTTATTATTTCATCTCTCCTAGAAGAAAAATAAGGATATCTCAAAAATATAGGTTCACTAAAATCAGAAATTTTAAAAGTTATCCCTAAATTTTCCATATAGATTTTAGCAATCTTTTTCCTTTGATTATTAAATCTTTCCATTTTTTTTAATTGATTTAAAAGTAAAGGATAAAGTTCTTCTGGAAATTTTTTAAGATAATCTTTGGGCATAATTCCTAATTTTTCTTCTTTGCTTATCATTTCTGGTGTTATTTTTAAATTTCTTAATACTTTTAAAATCTTTCTTAAAATTTTTGAATGATAAAATCTTTTGAAAAAACCAAAAATAAGAGTACCCAGGAGAAGCTTTTTTAACTTAACCTTATTAAATTCTTCAACTTTTTCATACTCTTTTAAAGCTTCTTTAATAATAAATTCATTTCTAATTATTAAAGCTCCACCGATAATACTTGAAATTACTTTGTTTCTATTAAAGCTTAAAAGAGTAATATCTCCAAAATTTCCTAAATAAGTATTTTTATATTTAGCTCCTAAAGCATGAGTTAAATTTTCAATAACAAAAATATTTTTTTCTTTTGCTAAACTTAAAATTTCATCTATTTTTGCAGGAAAACCAAAAGTATTTTGAATAATTAAAGCTAAAGAATCATAACTTATTTTCTTTTTAAGATCATCTAAAGAAAAATTAAAGTCATCTCCAATATCAACAAAAACAGGTTTTAAGCCTGAAAATTTTATAGAGTTGGGAACCACTAAACAAGAAAAAGCCTGAGTTATAACCTCTCTTCTGCTATCAATGTTTTTTAGAATTTTTAAAATAAAAGTTAAAGCTGCTCTTGCAGAGTTAAAAAACAAAATTTCTCCTTGAGGAAAATATTTTCTAAGCTCTTCTTCAACTTTTCTTTTAGCTTTTAAATCTTCATAACCTTTTAAGATTTTTTTAATAAGCTCAAAATCATCCTCTTCAAAATTAGGTATAAAATCAATGGAGACTATTTTCTTCATTTTCTAAATTTAATTTTATATGAGAAGGAAAACGATTAAAAATAAAAATTCCACTTCTTTCTTTTAAATTATTTAAAAATTCATCTAAATCTTTTTGATTTTTAATAAAAACTGCTTTTTCTTTTAAAATCTTTTTAAAAAATTTATACTCTTCTTTATCCGTAAATAAAGCAAAATCAAATTTTGAAAATTCTTTAGCTAAGTTTTCATAAATTTTTCTTGTTTCCCTTCCCAATTCTAAGATTCCATTGAAAATTACTATCTTTTTTTCAAAATCAGCTCTTTCTAAAAATCTAATTCCTTCTAAAACTCCTTTTAAATTAGCATTATAGGAATCATCAAAAATAGTGATATTTTTATATTTTATTTGGCTAAGAAAAGTTTTAGGCATTTTTAAATTTTTAATTTTTTCATTTATTTCTTCAAGAGATAAAATTCTTTCTTCTAAAACAAAACTTAGAGCACCAACTAAGTTTTCTATTTGTGGAGGATAGATAAGATTTGTTTCTAAAATATGTTCTTCACCTTTAGCATTTAGTTTAAAAATAGTTTTTTCTTCGCTGGAAAAAAGAATTTCGTAGCTATAATCTCCTTGTTTTCCATAAGTGACAATTTCAATTTCTTTAATTTTTCTAATTTTTTCAATTTCTTCTTTTAAAATCTCAAAGTATTCATGGCTGGTATTTACAAAGACTTTTCCTTTTTTCATTTCTAAAACCGCCTCAATGCCCTCTCCATAAATAATATTTTTAATATTTTCACCGAAAAGAAAATAATGCTGCTTTGTAATTCCCGTGATAAAGACAAAATCAGGAATTATACCTTTACATACCCATCTTACATTGCCTAAAAAATAGGAACCTAATTCTAAAATAAGATATTCAAAGCCTTGGAGACTATTTTTTAGAAGATATTTGAAAATAGCATACTCATGATTTATACGAGGAGGGAGAGAAAAAGTTTTTTTGTCTTTTAAAAGATTATTTAAAAATTCTTTTGTAGTTGATTTACCATAACTTCCGACAATAACAATCTTTTTAATGTTTAAATTTTTTAACTTATCTTTTACCCTTTCTCTCAGGTAGAAAAGATAAGGAGAAACCATTAAATCAAAAAGAGACAAAGCTAAAGAAAAAAGAAAGATTTGTGTATAGGAAATAAGAAGGAAAAGATAAAGTATGAAGAAATAATTGAAATCATGAAAAATGTAGGCTAAGTAAATAAAAAGAAAATTTAAAAAGAAAAAAATAGAAAAAAGTATCAATGCTTTTGGAGTTAGCTTAATAGTTTTTAAAAGATTCTTTCTTAAAAAAATTAATGGAAAACAAAGTAAAAAGATAAATAAGTTAAAAGGATTAAGTTCAAATAAAGAAAAAAACTCAGCGAAATTTAAAAAAACGAGACCAAAAATGTAAAAAATTTGAAAGAATATTTTTGGGAAAATAAAATAGACAAAAAGAATCAAAATTACTAAAAGATCTTTTTTATTTAAAATATATTTTCTACCTCGAAGATGAAAATAATCTGCTAAAACCCTTGAAAAAAGCCAATCTTTTATTTGAAAAAGTCTAAAAATAGGAAGACCACTAAAAAGAAAAACAAAAAGTGTTAAGATAAAAATGTTGGCACCTTTAATAATTTCCATCATCTTCTAAAATTATTTTATTTAAAATTTTTGCAAATTCTTCAGGATTTTCTTTATGAAAACTATGTCCTCCATCAAAAACTATAAGTTTGGCATTAGGCATTATTTTTTCAAGAAAAATTCCGTGTTTTAACGGAGTAATCTTGTCTCTTTTGCCCCAAAGAAGATAAGTTTTATTTTTAACCATTTTTGCTTCTTCTCTTAAATCTTTTCTAATATTAGCTAAAGTTTTTTTAAGAACTTCGTCTGCTAAAAAATAATCATAGCTTTTGACAACAAATTTATAAAAAACTTTTTTAAGAAAGAAAGCTATTTTAGAAGGTAAAATTTTTAAAAACGGCTTGCTTATTTTACTTAAAAAATTTAAAAATCTTATTTTAAAAGTATTTGGTCTCAAAATAGCAGCATTATAAAGAAGAAGTTTTTCTACTTTTTCTGGATTTTTAAAAGTATAAAAGAGAGCCAAAGCGCCGCCAAAAGAGTGGCCCAAGAGAATCATTTTTTCTATTTTTCTAAGATGAAGTTCGCTTTCTAAATACTCATTTAAAAAAATAAGATAGTCTTCTAAAGTATATGGTCTTTCTATAGGAGTTTCGCCGAAACCAGGAAGATCAAATAAAATCACATCTATTTTTTTATCTAAATAATTTAAAAGAGGTTCAAAAGATTTTTTGCTGCTTCCCCAACCATGTAAAATAACTAAAGTCTTTTTCATTGTTATAATTTTCTTATGAAATTAGAAGATTTAGAAATTAATTTAGAAGAAGTTAAATTTATAAGTAAAAAGGTAATCGAAAAACTAAAGAAAAGAAACATCAAAACGCTTAGAGATCTTATTTTTTATTTTCCTTTTTCTTATTTAGATTTTACAGAAATAAAGAAAATAAAAGATATCAAATTAGAAGAGAAAGTTTTAATTAAAGGAAAAGTAATTGAAACAAAAACCTTTCTCTCTCCTAAAAATAAAATTTTTATTTTACAAATACTTTTAAGCGATGAAACATCTTCAGTTAAAGTCATTTGGTTTAATCAGCCATATCTAACTAAAAAAATAAAAAGAAACGTTAAACTTTTACTTTTTGGAAAACTTACTCGTTCTAAGGGTTTTGGTTTGTATTTTCAACCTCAAAAATTTCATTTAATTGAAAATGAAGGAGAAGAAAATTTTATGAAAAGAATTGTGCCAGTTTATGAAGAAATTTCTGGTTTAAAAAGCTCTTATTTAGAAAAATTAATAAAAACAGTTTTAAATTTTTATGATATCGAAAATCTTGAAGATCCTCTGCCAGAAAAAATCTTAGAAGAAAAAAACTTTCCTTCTCTAGGCAAAGCTCTTTGGGAAATTCATCAACCGTCTTCCTTTGAAAATTTAGAATTAGCTAAAAAAAGATTAAGTTTTGAAGAACTTCTTTATATTGAATTAGCCCTTCTTTTAGAAAAAAAGGGTTTAAAAGAAAACCCATCTCCGATCATTTTGAAAGATGAAGAATTAATTAATGATTTTATGAAAAATTTTAGTTTTTCTTTAACGCCAGGACAAATTAAGGTTTTAGATGAAATCTTTAGTGATTTAAAATCTGGAAAACCTATGAATAGACTCCTTCAAGGAGAAACTGGCTCAGGAAAAACTCTTATTGCTGAAATAGTTGCTTTACATTTTTTAAAAGAAGGATACCAAGTTGTATTTATGGCACCAACAGAAATATTAGCTCAGCAGCATTTTCAAAGAATTCTTTCTCATTTTGCTAAATATGATTTTGGTTTAGGTCTTTTAACTTCAGGCCAAACTTATTACGGTTTGAAAGGTTATAGGGTAAGTAAATCACTTTATGAAATTTTAAGAATGGTTTCCCAGATGAAAATAAATTTTCTCATCGGTACCCATTCGCTCATTGAAAACGAGATCCCTTTTAGAAAAATTGGCTTTGTGATTGTCGATGAACAGCAGCGTTTTGGCGTTAAGCAAAGACAAAAACTTTTAGAAAATTCTTCTCAAAACTTTGTTCCACATTTTCTTTCTATGTCAGCAACACCTATTCCTCGAAGCTTAGCCTTAGCTCTTTATGGAGATTTAGATTTTTCTTATCTTGAAGACAAACCCCATGGCACAAAGCCTGTTAAAACTTTTGTTGTTTTAGATAAAGAAAAAGAAAAACTGATGTATAAGCTTTGTTTTCGAGAAATTAAAGAAGGTCATCAAATTTATATTATTTGTCCTCGCGTTGAGGAAAAAGAAGAGACTGCTTCCGTAAAAAAGGAGTATGAAAAAGCTCTTAAAATTTTTTCTCCTCTTAAAGCAAATGTAGCTATGCTTCATGGTAAAATGTCTTCTTTTGAAAAAGAATCTATTTTAAAGAGAATGCAAAAAAATGAAATTCAAGTTTTAGTAAGTTCTTCTGTTGTTGAAGTTGGTATTGATCTTCCTTTAGCTACTGTAATTATTATCAAATCACCAGAAAGTTTCGGTTTGTCACAACTTTATCAACTTCGAGGTAGAGTTGGCAGAAGCATTCATCAAGGATATGCTTTTTTAGTCCCAGAAAAACTTACTGAGAAAGCTAAATTAAGGATTAGTTATTTTTTGAAAGCTAAATCAGCCTTAGAGCTTTCTGAATATGACTTAAAACTAAGAGGAGCAGGAGAATTTTTAGGAGAAAAACAATCAGGAATCCCTGATATAGTTATGAAATCGCTCTCTAATCTTGAATTTACTTTAGAAGTTAAAAAAACAGCAGAAAAAATCCTTTCTTTATCACCAGACCTTTCTCTATTTCCAAAACTCAAAAAAGAGGTAAATTTAAGGAAAAAAGAGCTTTTTTCTTTAGCCTAATTTTTCACAATTTGATTTTGAATTTTTAAAAAATGAGGTAAAATTATATTTAGCAAAAATTAACAAAAAATCCACAAAAAACTTGACTTTTTAAAAATTGTAAGTTATAAAATTTTATATATAAGGTCGTTAATTAAAAATTAAAAATGTAAATTAAAAACTATCCTTCTGTCTTGGGTTAATTAATGAAGGCAGGAGGATAGATAAAGAAAATTAAAAAAAATGAAAAAATACTTATACCTTGCTTTAGGTCTATCATTACTTTTTGGAGGTTTTTACTTAGCATCACCTGTAAAAGCTCAGTCTTGTGATCCAGAAGCTTTAGTTCCTGTTTCTTACGGACAAAGAGGATCAGCCGTAAGAAACGCTCAGGCTTGTTTGATGGAAGCTGGATATGACATTCCAGCAGGAGCTACTGGTTATTATGGTGAACAAACAAGAAAAGCAGTTCAAGCTTTCTATCAAGACTGGTATGGAAATTGGGATGGAAGAAGACTTGGTCCTAGAGGAGTAGCAGAACTTAAATCAAGACTTGCTGCTGCTCCAGAAGAAGGTCCATCTCAACCATCTCAACCTTCTTCTCAAGATCAAACATCTGCTATTGTTGCTGCTGTATTAGCTGCTCTTCAGCAAATGGGCGTTCTTCCTTCAACTTCTACACAACAACAAGCTGGAGCTGAAGAGGGATTCTTGAGAGCAGAAAAAGATCCAACAGTTGCAGC
>JAUQQL010000028.1 GCA_030578315.1 Thermodesulfobacteriota bacterium
TTATCGTCGCAACTACATAGAAGGTCTTTTTTTAAGTTCAGGAATTTATCGGGATCCAGACTATACCATGGAACTCATGTTAGAAACTGTAAGAATCTTAAGATACGAATACCTTTTTAACGGGTATATTCATTTAAAAATAATTCCTGGCGTTTCAAAAGAGTTTATAGAGGAGGCATTTAAACTTGCAGATAGAGTAAGTTCAAACCTGGAATTACCTACACAAGAAAGTCTAAAAAAACTTGCTCCTGAAAAAAATTTAGATATACTTTTAAGACCTCTTAAAGTAGTAAGAGAGCTATATGAGGAAAAACTAAAAAAAAGCTCCTGCTGCAACTTAGATCATAGTTGGGGCAACTCCAGACTCAGATAAAACCATCTTAGAAGTTTCAGATAGACTATATAATATAAAAATAAGCTTGTCAGAAGGGTTTATTACTCAGCTTATATCCCTGTAAATAAGGATAAGGATTTGCCTGTTATAGAAAAACCTCCTTTCTTAAGAGAACACAGACTTTATCAAGCAGACTGGCTGTTAAGATTCTATCATTTTAGATTAGATGAAATTTTTGAAGAAGGAGAAAATCTTCCTCTTGAGATAGATCCAAAACTTGCCTGGGCTTTAAGACACTTAGAATTTTTTCCTGTAGAGTTAACTAAGGCAAGCTATGAAGAACTGTTAAGAGTTCCTGGGATAGATCCAAATTCTGCAAAAAAGATAATTCAAGCAAGAAAATATGGAGAACTAAACGAAGAAACTCTAAAGAAATTAAGAGTATCTTTGAAAAGAGCACGTTATTTTATCACCATAAGAGGAAAACCAATTCACAAAATAGATAGAAGAGAAAAAAGGGCTTTAGAAGAAAAACAACTTAAGCTATTTTTCAGTTTTTACCAGAAGAAAAGTATCTATGAAAATCCTTGCTAAAAGATTCTATTTTCATTTAAAGAAAACTTTGGAGCTAGAGCATATTTATCGTTAAGAAACATATCGGATAAGAGAAAACTCTAAGGAGCTAAAGTTACCAATTCAACAAGGGCATGTTATGATTATATGAGATAAAGAAATAAAAATTAAGTGGGAATCTCTTTATCTTAAAGCTTGACATATTTTTAAAAATTTACTAAATTTTAAACTATGAGAACTGCACTTTTTTATGAGACTTTAGAAGATAAAAAAGTTCGTTGTTATCTTTGTAATCACTTTTGTATAATTTCTTCTAATAAAACTGGAATTTGTGGGGTTAGAAAAAATGAGGAGGGAGTACTTTATTCTTTAGTTTATGGAAAAATAGTTGCCCAGCATCTAGACCCTATAGAGAAAAAGCCTCTTTATCATTTTTTGCCAAAAAGTTGGAGTTATTCTTTTTCTACAGTAGGATGTAATTTTAAGTGTGATTTTTGTCAGAATTTTGAAATTTCTCAAGCACCTCATTTATATGGAAGTATTGTAGGAAGACCTATGAGTCCTAAGGAAATCATTTTTTCAGCTTTAAAAGAAGGAGCCAAAAGTATATCTTATACATATACAGAACCTACAGTATTTTTTGAATTTGCATACGATTGTGCTAAAGAAGCTGTAAAACATGGTTTAAAAAATGTTTTTGTTTCTAATGGATACATGAGTAAACAAGCTTTAGAGTATATTAAACCTTATCTTCATGGTATTAATGTAGATTTAAAAGCTTTTAATGAAAACTTTTACAAAAAGTTTTGTAAAGCTAAGCTTGTTCCTGTTCTTGATAACTTGAAGTATATTAAAGAATTGGGAATATGGTTAGAAATAACAACACTTTTAATACCTGGTGAAAATGATGATCCTCAAGAATTAAAAAAAATAGCTAAGTTTATTAAAGAAGAACTTGGACCTGAAACTCCTTGGCATGTAACTCGTTTTTATCCTGCTTATAGAGTTTTGAATAAAGAAATAACTCCCGTAGAAACTTTGCAAAAAGCTTACTTTATAGGTAAAGAGGTAGGTCTTTATTATATTTATATAGGAAACTTACCTGGTAATACTCAAGAAAATACTTACTGCCCGAGCTGTAATTACTTACTTATTGAAAGGTATGGTTTTAGAGTATTTAAAGTAGAAATTAAGGAAGACTCAACTTGTCCTAACTGCGGTTTTTTTATTCACGGAGTTTGGAAATGAGTTTTTTATAAGTTCAGCTCCTAGTTGTCCACAGGCTGCACATATTCCTAAACCTTTACTTTTTCTTACGGTAGTTAAAATTTTATGAGAAAGTAAGAATTTTTGAAATTCTTCAATGTTCTTATCAGAAGGTCTTTCAAAAGGGAGTTCTGGATGAGGGTTGAAGGGTATAAGGTTAATTTTAATTGGTAAACCTTTAAAAAGTTCTACTAGTTTTTTGGCACAAAAAGTAGTATCTGTTATTCCTTTAAGAAGAAGATACTCTATAGTGATTCTTCCATTTTTTATTCTGGGGAACTTTTTAATAGCTTGTAGAATTTCGTTGATAGAGTACTTGTGAGCTATTGGCATAATAGTTTTTCTTATTTCGTCGGTAGGAGCATGCAACGAAACTGCTAAAGCTACTGGGAATTCTTTACCCAAAATTTCTATTTCTTTTACTAAGCCTACTGTTGAAACTGTAAGCCTTTTACGAGAAAAATTGAACCCCCAAGGGTGAGCTAGAATTTTTAAACTTTTAATAAGATTTTTTAAATTAGCCAACGGTTCTCCCATTCCCATAAAAACTATATTTCTCAAAGGCAAGTTAGTTTTTCTTTCTTTTAAAATTTTTTTAGCCCATACCACTTGAGAAATTATTTCATAAACCTTTAAATTTCTTCTAAATCCCAATTTGCCTGTTAAGCAGAACTTACATCCCATAGCACAGCCTACTTGAGTGGAAACACAAAGAGTATAATGGTCTTTTTCAGGAATGATTACCGTTTCTATAATTTCTTTATCCTCTAAAAGAAGCCCTAATTTAATAGTTTTATCTGCATCTTCTTTGACCTCTATCACTTCGGGTAGACTAAGAGAAAAGTTTTCAGAAAGTTTATATCTCAAAACTTTTGGAAGGTCGGTCATTTCTTGAAAATTTTTAGCTAATTTACAAGTTATCCAATGGAAAATCTGACGAGCTCTGTATATGGGCTCGCTCAAATCTTTTATTAAAACTTCAAGTTCTTCTAAAGTAAAATCTCTTAAGTTTTTCATAATTCTAAGGATTTTACAAGGTAAACTGTGGGAATAGCCCTCAAGTCTTTTAGAGCTTCTTCCGTTGGAGGAGTATCTAAAGAAAGAAGAATAATATTCATCTTCCTTTTAGGGTCTTGTCCTACATGCATTCTTGAGATGTTAAGATTATGATTACCAAGAGTTGTTCCTATTTTTCCTATAACTCCTGGTCTATCTTCATTAAAGATATACAACATGTGCCCTTCAGGTAAAGCATCTAGTCTAAAACCATTTATCCTAACGATACGTGGTTCTTTTTTACCAAAAAGGGTTCCTTCAACCAGATTTTCTCCTTGAGTATGTTTTACCTTAACCCTTATTAGGGAAGTAAAGTCCTCACTTATTTCTGTGGTGGCTTCAATTATTTTAATATCTCTTTCTTTAGCCTTTAAAAGGGCATTTACATAATTTATATCTTCCTTCAGAAATTTGTAAAGTAGACCTCTAACCAAAGCAATAGTTACTGGTTTGGTATTAAGTTTAGCTATTTCTCCTTTATAAGTAACCTCAACCTGTTGAATTGCTCCTTCGGCAATTTGAGAAATTAATAATCCAACTTTTTCTGCAAGCTTTAAAACAGGACCTAACACTTTAAGAGTTTCAGCACTTATAGAAGGAAAGTTAACAGCGTTTCTTATTTCTCCTTTAATTAAGTAGTCTACTATTTGTTTTGCAATTTCCCGAGCTACAATTTGTTGGGCTTCAACTGTGGAGGCTCCTAAATGCGGAGTTCCTATAAAATTTTCTAAAGTAAAAAGAGGATGGTCCGGAGGAGGAGGTTCTTGTTCAAAAACATCTAAAGCTGCTCCAGCAACTTTTCCCGAAACCATTGCTTTATAAAGAGCCATTTCATCTACTATTCCACCTCTTGCACAGTTAATGATATAAACACCATCTTTCATCATACTAAAAGCCTTTTCATCAATTAGCCGATAGGTTTCCTTAGTTAAAGGTGTATGAATAGTAATAAAATCAGCTTGTCTAAATAGTTCTTCCATACTTACCAGTTGAACTCCTTTCTTTTCTGCACTTTCAGGAGAAACATATGGGTCATAAGCTATAATTTTCATTTTAAGTCCTTGTGCTCTTTCCGCTACTATACTTCCAATTCTACCTAGTCCTATTATACCCAACACTTTATTATTAAGTTCAACACCCATAAATTTTTTCTTTTCCCATTTACCAGCCTTTAAAGAAGCACAGGCTTGAGGGATTTTTCTAGCTAAGGCAAAAATTAAGCCCATAGTATGTTCGGCAGCAGAAAGCGTATTACCTTCGGGAACATTCATCACTACTATACCTTTTTCATTAGCAGCCTGAAGGTCTACATTATCTAAACCAATACCAGCTCTTCCTATCACTTTCAGATTCTTTGCCTTTTCTATTACTTCCCTAGTAACTTTAGTTCCACTTCTTATAATTAAAGCATCTATCTCAGGAATAATCTCTAAGAATTCTCTATAAGAAATTCCTGGTCTATAAATAACTTCAAGTCCTGCCTCTTCTAAAATTTTTATCCCTTCTTCAGAAAGGGAATCAGAAATTAAAACTTTCATTTTTAAATCCCTCCCTTTTTAAAATAAACTTTTTTTATAATATTCATATAAAACTTTTTGAACTAATTTTACACCTTTTCCTAATTCTATTTTATATCCAAAAAGATTTAATCCAAGTTCTAATGCTGAGATAGCAACTGTCAAATCCATTAAGCTCTGGTCTCCCATATGAGTTATGCGAATAATTTTTCCTTTTAGCTGGTCTTGTCCTCCCGCAAAGACTATTCCTAACTTAGTTCTAAGAAAAGTAAGGAGTTCTCCTGTTTTAAGTCCTTCGGGAGCTTTTACCACTGTTAAGGATTCTGAAGGTACTTCTGGAAAAATTTCAAGTCCTAGAGCTTCTACTGCTTTTCTACAGGCAAAAGAAAGAATTTTGTAATGTTCAAATAATTTTTCTAGGGTTAATTCTCTTATTCTTTTAAGCATCTCCCTTAGTCCTATAAGTAAGCTCACAGCTGGAGTAAAAGCAGTAGTATCTTTTTGATAAGCTTTTTTTTCTTTTTGTAAACTGAAATAGTATTTAGGAAGTTTGGCTTTTTTGGTAAATTCATAAGCTTTTTCAGAAAAGGCTATAAAAGAAAGTCCAGGAGGTAAACTTAAAGCCTTTTGAGAACCTGCAATGACTACATCAATACCCCATGCATCCATAGGAAGTTCGTATACCCCCAGAGCTGAAATAGCATCCACTACTAACACTAGTTCTTTATTTTTAGTAATTTCAGCTATTTCCTTAATTGGATGTTTCACCCCTGTTGAGGTTTCACAAGCTTGTATCAAAATACCTTTTGTTTGGGGATTTTTTTTGATAAATTCCTCTACATTTTCAGGTTTTACCGCTTTACCCCACGGAAGTTCAATAATTATAGGATTTAGACCAAAGCTTTTAGCAAGTTCTACCCATCTTTCTCCAAACTTACCAGCTGAAACCACTATAACATGGTCCTCAGGAGAAAAGAGATTTACAATAGCTGCTTCCATAGCACCGGTTCCTGAAGAGGCAAAAAAATAAACCTCTTTTTCAGTTTGAAAAAGATACTTAAGGTTTTCCCTTATTTCTTTCAGAAT
Organism: Thermodesulfobacteriota bacterium; assembly: GCA_030578315.1. GTDB lineage: Bacteria > Desulfobacterota > Thermodesulfobacteria > Thermodesulfobacteriales > Thermodesulfobacteriaceae > Thermodesulfobacterium. The sequence continues at coordinate 5,833 of JAUQQL010000028.1, forward strand.
ATTAGAAAATTCTGGTAATCTGTGATGAATAACTGGCTGAGCCATAGTTAACAGAACTTTGGGAGCTACAGCAACTGGTCCTGGAGTAAAAAGATATTTTTTTTCTAAAAATTCCATTTTTCTGCTCCTTTTTAGATTTTTGAATTTTCAGGATAATTTTATTAAGCTTAAAAGAAAAAACAAGAGTTTAGTTGTTTTTTTAAATATTTCCGTTATAGTTTAAATCTAATGCGCTTTTCAACAGTTAAAGTAATTTTGTTTTTAGGTTTAATTATTTTTTTCTGGTCTTGTAAATCCTTTTCTCAAGAAAAAATTCCCAAAATCACTATTGAAACTCAAGTTTTTACCAAGCTGACTATAAGAATACCTAATTTTGAAGGAGAACAACCTTTATCTCAGAAGCTTTCCTCTCTGTTGAGACGTCTTATAAATGCTCATCTTTTTGTACTTTCTTTAGAAAATCCTCCTTTGCCAGGATTTAAAACTAAAGACTATTATTTAAAAGGTCATTTAAGTACTAAAAACAATAAACTTTTTCTTAAAGCAGAACTTTGGGATTTGTTTGAAAATAAAATTTTAAAAACTTATCACTTAGAAGGGACTCTTAAAAAACCTGAACTTTCTGTTTATACTCTTTGCAATAAAATAATAGAAGATATTTCAAATTACAAAGGACTAGCTTTTTCTAGAGTTAGTTTTGTAAAGAGAACTAAAAAAGGAGATGAACTTTATATTATGGATTTTTCTAAAGAAAACCTCAGATTTTTAACTAGAGCTCCTTTAATTCTTTTTCCTAAAATGTCACCTTCCGGCAGAAAACTAGCTTATTTAGTTTACGAAAATAGAGATTACATTTTGGAAATTTTAGACTTATATAATGGGCATAAAAAACAGTTTATCTTAAACGGTTTGACTTCTTCTCCAGTTTGGTTACCTGAAGAGACCAAATTAATTCTCACCATAGGTAAAAAAGAAGAAATAAACTTATATCTTTTAGAAATAGAAACTTCTAAGCTTACTTTACTTACTTCAGAAAAGGGTGTTCAACAAGCAGGAAGTGTTTCTAAAGATGGAAAATACTTAGCTTATGTGTGGGACAAAGGTACAGGACCTCAAATTTATTTACTTAATTTACAAACCTTTGAAAAACAGAGAATTTCTTATGAAGGAAAGTATAATACTGCTCCAAAATTTTCTCCCAAAGGAGACTATATAATTTATCTTTCTCAAGCAGGTGGAGCTACTCGTTTAATTCTTTATAATATTCAGACCAAAACTAAAAAGGAAATTTCTCTTAGAGGTTTAGTAGAAGAACCTTCTTTTTCACCTACGGGAGAATATCTTTTAGTTAGAGCAAAACTTAAGGAAGGAACGGGATTTTATATTATACATTTGGATTCGCAAATTAGTCATCTTTATCTTTCAGGAAACCACCTACTTTTTCCTGATTGGGGACCTTTGTTATTTTAAAATTTTATTTCCTTACTTTTGAAAAACTTGAAAAGAAAATCTTACGGAGTTCTTCTGTTCCAAAAACTGTAAAAGCAGCACCTCCTATCATTAGCCAGTCTTTAATAGAAAGAGGGTAGGTTTTAAAAGCTTTTTGCATGAAGGGTATATAAATAGCTAAAAGCATAAGCATAAAGGAACTAAAAAGAGCTAAAATTAACCACTTATTGGTGAAAAGACCTAACTTAAAAATAGAAACTTCAGAAGATCGGCAGTTTAAAGCATTAACTAGTCGTAAGGTAATAATAGTGGCAAAAAACATAGTCATAGCTTTAGGTAAACTGTGAGTATACAAAGTGTAAGTAAAAAATCCCAGAGCCCATAATCCAATTAAACTTCCCATTAAGAGTATAAAGATTAAAACATAACGATTAAAAATTCCTTCTTTAGGATTTCTTGGAGGTTTATTCATTATTCCTGGTTCAGGAGGTTCTAACCCTAAAGCCACTGCTGGTGCTCCATCCATAAGAAGATTAATGTAAAGAATTTGAACAGCAACAAGAGGTAAGGGGAGACCAGCTAAAAGTGCCAAAGTAAGTCCTACTACTGTTCCTACATTTCCAGTTAAAAGATAAATCAAATACTTTCTTATATTAGCAAAAATAGTCCTTCCTTCCTCTACTGCAGAAACTATAGTAGCAAAGTTATCATCCAAAAGTATCATATCAGAAGCTTCCTTAGCTACATCGGTTCCGGTAATTCCCATAGCTATTCCTATATCTGCTGCTTTTAAAGCTGGAGCGTCATTTATCCCATCTCCGGTCATAGCTACGATGTGATTTTTAGATTGAAAAGCTTTAACAATTTTTAGTTTATGTTCCGGAGAAACTCTTGCGTATACAGAAATCATTTCTACTTCAGCTTCAAGCTCTTTTTCGCTAATTTTTTCAAGTTCTTCTCCAGAAAGTGCTTTTTCTTTTTCACTTAAAATCCCAAGTTCCTTAGCTATTGCCATAGCAGTAATTTTGTGGTCTCCGGTTATCATTACTGGTTTTATTCCTGCTGACTTACAAACTTTAACTGCTATCTTAGCCTCCTCTCTCGGAGGGTCTATCATTCCTACTAAACCTACTAGAGTCAAGCCTTTTTCAATTTTTTCTTCTGAAATATTTGAAATATCTTCCTTTAAAACTTTGTAAGCTAGTCCCATAACTCTTAACCCTTCTTTAGCCATTTCCACAACTACCTGATGGATTTTTTCTTTATCACTTTCTGTCAACCTTTTTTCTTGATTATTTTCTAAAATATACTCACACAAACTTAAAATTACTTCTGGAGCTCCTTTACAGAAAACTAGCTTCTTTTTATCAGAAGTTATATGAACAGTTGTCATTCTTTTTCTTTCTGAAGTAAAAGGAATTTCTGCTACTCGGGGATAGGAAGAACTTAAAGTATCTTTTAAAAGTTTAGCCTTTGCACCTGCTACAATTAAAGCTCCCTCTGTTGGGTCTCCTACAATTTTCCAACGATTTTCTTCAAAAATCATAGAGGCATCATTACATAAAACTCCTATCTTGAGTAAGAACATTAAATTTTCATTTTTTTCAGAAATAGGTTTTCCGTCAATTAAAAATTCTCCTTCTGGCACATAACCAGTTCCAGTCACTTCTACAAAAATATTATTCAACCAAATTTTGGTAACTGTCATTTCATTTTTGGTAAGAGTTCCTGTTTTATCAGAGCAGATAACTGAGACACTTCCTAGAGTTTCTACAGCAGGAAGTTTTCTTATTAGAGCTTTTCTTTTTACCATTCTTTTTACTCCAAGAGCTAAACTTATAGTTACTACTGCTGGAAGAGCTTCTGGAATTACTGCCACTGCCAAGGCTACACCCCACATAAGCATCTGCCAGAAAGGATATCCTTTTAAAAAACCAACAGTTGAAATAATTCCACAGAGAATTAAAATATAGAGACCTAAAGTTTTGCTGGTTCTGTCTAAGTCTTTTTGAAGCGGAGTTTTCCTTTCTTCTACTTCTTGAAGTAAACTTGCAATTTTGCCAAATTCAGTTTGCATTCCTGTAGCTACTACTACACCCTTTCCTCTTCCATAGGTAACCACTGTTCCATAAAAAAGCATGTTTTTTCTATCACCTAATGGAGTATTTTCAGGAAGACTTGTGGTAACCTTTTCCACAGGAGTTGATTCTCCAGTTAGAGGGGCTTCATCAACTTGTAAGTTGATAGCTTCAATAATTCGGCAGTCTGCAGGCACTTTATCACCTGCCGAAACTATGATTATATCCCCTGGAACTATTTCTCTAACCGGAATCCTTTTTTCTAAAGCATTTCTCACAACTGTTGCCATGGGAGCAGCTATTTTCTTTAAAGCTTCTAAAGCTTCTTCTGCTTTATATTCTTGAATAAATCCCAAAATTCCCGAAAGTACTACTATTAAAAAAATGGTAAAAAAATCTAGAAGTTCTCCAAACAAAATAGATATACCTGAAGCTATAAGAAGAATTACTACTAAAAAATTAACAAATTGTTTAAGAAATAAAGCTATAGGGGATTTTCTTTTTTTTTCTACAAATTCGTTATAACCGTAAATTTTAAGTCTTTCTCTAGCTTCCTCTTCAGTAAGTCCCTCTAATCTAGTTTTAAAAATTTCTAAGGTTTCCTCAACTGAAAGGGTATAAGGAAGCTTTTTCATTTGAAGGTATAATTTTAAACAAGTATTAGAAAAATACAACGAACTTCTAACTTTTGCCCTTGATAGCTAAATAAAAAGTTACTATACCTAAAGTAAAGTATTCATAAATAACTTCTTTGAAGCCAATTTTTAAAAGAGTTTTTTTTAGTTCTTCTGGGGGAGGAAACTTCTGTATAGATTCTGCTAGGTACTGGTAGGCTTCCTTATCTCCGGTAAGAAGTTTTCCTAAAAGGGGAAGATATTTAGTTAAATAAAAAAGATAAATTTTTTTAAAAATAAAAACTTTAGGTAAAGAAAATTCTAAAATAGCTAGAACCCCTTCTGGTTTTAAAACTCTATAAAATTCTTCCAAGGCTTTTTCTTTATTGGATAAGTTTCGCAAACCAAAAGCAATGCTTAAGGTGCCAAAAGTTTCGGATTTAAAAGGTAAAATTTCAGCATCTGCACATACAGGATAAATAAAATATTTTTCTTTTTCCGAAAGTTTTGTTTTTCCATAAAAAAGCATCTCTAAACTAAAGTCCAGAGCAAAAATCGGGCAAGGTCTTTCTTTTAAAAGAGCTAAACTTAAAGTAAAAGGTCCACAGCATAAGTCTAAAATAGGAGTAGGAGTTTTCTTTAAAACCAAAGCCACTTTTTTTCTCCATAAGTAATCTTGTCCTAAACTACCTATTAAGTTCACTAAATCGTATTTTTTAACAATCAAATCAAACTTTTTCTTAACAAAATTTTTATGTTCTATTTCGTTCAACTCCATTTTAAAGACTCAAAAAGTTTAGTTTAGGAACTTCCTTTAACATTCCCTTACGATGAAGAAAATTGCAAAAAGTTAAAAAGGCTTTTTGTTTTAAAGGAGAAAAGTCATGCTCTAAGTGAGTTAAATAGGTGTAAGCAAAGTCCTTATCAACCTTTAAATGGCTTTTCTCTACAATTTCCTTTAGATTAGAAAAAGCTTTAGCCCGAGCTTGATAAAGTTGATAACAAAAAAGTTTTAGTGTTTCTTGAAACTTTTCTGCTATTTCTTTTCTTATGGCTATTAAAGCAAATACAAAAGGAAGTTTAGCAAAATTTAACCACAGTTCAGCTAAGTCAGTTTGATAGAAAAATGAATTTGCCTGAGCTAAAAGAAGTGCCTCATCTCCTATAGCTAAATAACCTGCAAGAAATTTTTTCTTGTCCGAAGAAAGAAATTTCCATGTTTGAGTAAGCTTTACATATTCAGGGACTATTTTCAGAAAGTCCTCTAAAAGAATTCTTAAAAGAGCATAAGAACTTTCAGTTTCCGGAGTTATCCCTATTTTTTGATTTTGTAGTTGTTCTAAAGGTAGGTGATGAAAAAGGATAACACTTTTTACTTTTCCCACCGCACTTATAGAAATATCTGGAAGAAGAAGATATTGGTCAAAATTTTTAGCATAATTGGTGCTTGAAATTAAACCTCCTTGAATCAAGTTTTCTTCAAGTTTAAGATTAAGTTTTTTAGGAACATCTACCACGATTTCTATTTCTGAATTCTTAGGAAGATAAAAAAGAAGAGGTAAAGTATTGAGATAAAGAGGAAAGCCTATTTTTAATCTAGGCATAAATCCTAACTTTTACTTCTTTTTCTTTAGTTATGAGAAATTCCCAGATTTTTTCAGGCACTTCTGGAGGCTCTTCTACAAATTTTAATCCTATTAAATTGACCAAATAATTTTCCTTAATAGCTCCTAAATTATGAAATCCCAAAGCTTTTGCTCCCCAAAAAGTAGCCATTTTTAAAAAAGTCTCAGGAGAAATGTGAGGAAAAAAAAGATATAAAGTTTTTAATTCTTCCCAAACAGAAAGTTTATCGTTGCTGGCTAAAGAGTCTGTTCCTAAACAAACCTCTATATCTGCTTTTAAAAACTCCGAAACTTTTGGAAGACCAACTCCTGTAAATAAATTGCTTCTGGGACAAAGGCAAACTTTAGCTTTGGTTTTTTTTATAATTTCTAAATCTTTCTCATCTATATTAACTGTATGCACAAGAAGAGTGTTTTCATCAAGAACCCCCAAAGAGTATAAGTACTCAACCGGACTCAGTTTGGGACAAACAAAACTTTCATTCCACTGTCCTTTTTCTTTTAAAAGAGCCACAATAGGTCCTTTACCGGTTTGTAAAAATTCTACTTCTTCCTTAGATTCCGCACAGTGTATAGAAAATATTTTTTTTCTTTTTTTGTTAAAACTTTTTATAGCTTGAATCAGAAGAGGAGCTACTGTATAAGGTGAATGAGCAGAATAAGTAATTTTTAGACGAGGAGAATAAAATTGGTTTTCTTGATACTGTTTAAAAGTAAATTCTCCTTTAAAATTTATCACCTCTTTAAAAAAATAACCATAAAAATTAGAATTATTGAGCAACTCCAAAGTTAAGCCAGTATTTCCTACATCTCCAATTATTCCTATTCCTTCTCTCCAAAGTTCATCTATAGCTCTTTTAGCATATTCTTTCATCTCAGTCAAACCTAAAGTTTCTCTCTTTTTAATTACACTTCTTATCCAAAGAATAAAGGACCCCGTTGACAGGATTTTAAATCTTAAGGCCGAGAGTTCAAGATGGGTATGCGCATTAACCAAACAAGGCATAAGAATTAAATGCTCAAAGTTTAGAATTTTAAATTTAGGAAATTCTTTTTGAAGTTCTTTAAAAGTGCCTAACCTTAAAATTTTGTTTCCTCCGACTTCTATCCCTCCTTCTAATATAGGAGGAGAAGTAATAGGTAAAATCCACTTCGCTTTAATTAGGTAGTGGTGGTGAGGTTGAAGTTTTATTTCTTCTAACATCAATTAAAATCTTTTTTATTTTTAATGTTTGTTTAATATTTATAGTTCTAAATTTAAATTTTAATCAAAGATTAGGGTAAGGGAAGGTTTAGAAAGTAGGGTGTTTAAAGAAACAGCCTTAATTTGTTTTGAATTATTTATTCAAGTAAAGTATAATCCATTTTTCTTCTTTTTGGAATATACCCTGCAGAACTGATATAAGTGCGTATTTCCTTTTCACTTAAACGATGAGAAACCCCTGTTGCATAAACCACATTTTCTTCAATCATGGTACTTCCGAAGTCATTTCCTCCAAATTCCAAAGCTAACTGAGCAACCTCTGGACCTTGAGTAACCCAAGAAACTTGTAAATTTTTAATATTATCTAAAACTATTCTTGAAATAGCTAAAACCTTTAAATAAGTTGCTGCTCCAGCTTTAGGAACTGAATTTAAGGCTGTATTTCTAGGTTGAAAGGTCCAAAGAATAAAAGCAGTAAAGCCTCCAGTTTTATCCTGAAGTTCTCTAATTTTAAATAAATGTTCTATAATTTCTTCTTTGGTTTCAAGATGTCCAAACATCATAGTGGCCGTAGTTTTAAGCCCTAAATTATGAGCAACTTCCATAACCTTTAACCACTCCTTTGCCGAACATTTATTAGGAGAGATAAGTTTTCTTACTCGGTCAACTAAAATTTCCGCTCCTCCACCAGGAATGGAATCAAGTCCAACTTTAATAAGTCTTTCTAAAACTTCTCTTATGGAAAGACCTGAAATTTTGCTAAAATGTACTATTTCAGGAGGAGAAAAGGCGTGAACATGAATGTTCGGAAAATTACTTTTTATAAAATTAAGCATTTCCTCATAAAATTCTAGAGGAAGCTCAGGATGAAGTCCACCCTGAAGTAAAATCTGATATCCTCCAAGATTTATAGTTTCCTCTATCTTTTTTTTTAACTCTTCAAAACTTAGTACATAACCCTCTGGACTTTCTGGAGTTCTAAAGTAAGCACAAAACTTACATCCAGAAATACAAATATTGGTATAATTAATATTACGGTCAACTACATAAGTTACTATTTTTTCAGGATTTAATCTAAAACGAACTATACGAGCAAGTTCCCCAAGCTCCAAAAGAGAGAATTCAAAAAGTCTTAAAGCTTCTTCTTTATTTAACCTCTCTCCCTCTAAAATTTTCGTTCTTAAATCTTTCACTTTTCTATGCCCTTTCTTGCTAAAACTCCCTTGTCAAAGTAGTGTTTAATTTTTCTAACCTCTGTCACCAAGTCAGCTATTTCTAAAACTTCCCGAGGCACTTTTCGTCCTGTAAGAACAACTTCAGTATTTTGAGACTTTTCTTTTAAAGCTTCTAAAAATTCAGAAATACTGATAATTTCCCAGTTTAATGCATAAAAAATTTCATCTAATATTACTACTTCATAATTTCCACCTTTAATTAACTCTTTTACAAAGTTCCAACCATTCAAAATATCTTCCTTTATTTCCTCACTTACTTTACCTTTTATCAACTTTTGTCCTCCAAAATTTTTATACAAGAGTTTAGGTTCAAATTGTTTTAAAATAAAAACTTCACTTGAAGTGTCGGGTTTAAAAAACTGTAAAAAAGCAACTTTTAATCCGGCTCCAAGAGCTCTCACTGCTAGACCAACTGCTGCTGTAGTTTTTCCTTTACCATCTCCAGTATAAACTTGTATAAAACCTCTAAAATCTTTTTTCATCTTATATAGGAAATTTTAACCTCTTTCTAAAAAGCTTACAATAAAGTAGCTATTTTTATACTTCCTTTACCAGTTCTTTTGGCTTCGTAAGCCATTTGATCTGCAAGCTTAATAATTTCCTCAATAGGACGATCTTCTTTCAAAGGAGCAATTCCTATACTAACCGAAATTGTCACTTTTTGTTCGTTAAAAATAAAGGTTAAATTTTTAATCTCTTCTAAAACTCTTTCTGCTATGCTTTTAGCTTCTTCTAAAGAACTTTTTACTACAGCTATAAATTCATCTCCACCCCATCTTCCAATCCAGTCACCTTCTCTTATGATTCCATTTATAGCTTTAGCAACTTTCCTTAAAACTTCATCTCCAGCCCAATGACCAAAAGTATCGTTTATTCTTTTTAAATCATCTAAGTCTATAAAAAGCAATGTATAATTTTCTCCCCTTTTAACTAAAGCTTGAAGCTTTTTTAAAACTTCTTCTATATACCTTCGGTTATAAATTCCAGTTAAAAAGTCTTTAACAGAAATTTCAAAAAGCTGGTCTATTTTTTCTTTAAAAGCTGTAATATCGTATCCTATTACTAAATAATACTCACTATACCCTTTTATTGGGATAACTTCTACTTGTAATGAAATTCCATTACAAGAACAAATTTGGAATTGAGAATTTTTTTCCATTTGATATTGGGATAAAATTTTTTCAAGAGTTTTGGAGTTGAGAAACTTCTTAGCTAAAGGATTAAAATAAATAATTTTTTTATTTTGGTCTAAGAGGGCTATAAGTATATTGGCTTTCTCAGATATAATTTCGTAAATTTTTTTAGCTTCCTCTATTTTCTTGATCTGCGATTTGATCTTTTCGTAAAGCTGATTTAACTCTTGGGCAATAATGGCTATTTCATCTTTACCTTTAAATTCTATCCTTTTTCTCTTTTCCTCCTTAAGTTCGTTTATTTGTCTCACTAAATTCAAGAATCTTTCTATTAAAAATTCCTTAAAATAAAAAATTAATGTAAAAGAAAAGATTAAAAGAAGAGCTATTTGAAAAAAAATGAGCTTTAAAAAGGATTCTTCCCAAGGAAAAACTATAAAAATTTGAAAAGAAAACGATATAAAAGAACTTTGCGAAAAGTCTTTTAAAAGAAATTTTCCCTCATAAAAGTAGTCTTTTTTAAAAATTTCTATTTCTACTGGCCTTTCTTTTCCTTTGAAAACTTCAGCAAATTTAATTTCATGAAATCCAAAAAGCTTTTTCCAAAGTTCTAAAACTTTAAAGTCAATTAGGCGAGCTGTAATTAAAAAACCAATAGGTTTAGCTTTAAAGTTTGAAGTAGTTACTGAATGAATAGCAACTATACAAGGAAGGTTTTTATATAAACTCAATCCTACATATCCGGTTTTAGAGTCTGGTTTAGAATAAAGCTTTAAAAAAGTGTTTAAGTGTTCATGAACCCAAGTTTTATCAATAGCCGTTACTTTTTTAAATTTTTCATCATAAAAACCTCCTGCCACAGGATTTCCTTTTTTATCCACATAAAGAAGTAAGTATATGTAATTTATTATTACTCCAGGATTCAATTGTAAGATTAACCTTGGGAAACTTTGGATTTTTATTTTTTAAAAATAAATAAGCTTCATCCCAGGCAGCCCAGTCTCTCGTAAAACCTAAAAGATTCCCCTTTTCTACTTCTAAATAAGTCGTTAACTGCTCAACTTTATTTAAAACAAACTTTTCTTCAAAAGTTAATAAAACACTTTTTAATAAAAATTGATAAATCAATAAACTTGAAATTAAAAAGAATATTAAAATAAATAGATTTATTAAAACAAATTTAGTTTTTAATTTCATAAATTTGAAATTTCATAAATTTGAACTAAGTTAAACTTAAAAATTAAAAAATTCAATAGCTCTTAGTTCTTGAGCTAACTCTAAAGAAGTTTTCCACCCCAATTTTTGACCATCAAAAAGAAAGTATTGATATTTTTTTTGAAGAAGTTCTTTCAAAACTTTTCTTATTTTAGCTTCAGAAACTTCAAAAGTTGAAGGAAAAGGAACTAACTTAGTTAAACACCAAATAACTAAAAATCTAACTCCTTCATCGGGAGAGTCCAAATGTTCATAGATATACCAAGGAGTTTTTAATTGATAAAGCTCCTCTCTGTATTTTGAGGCTAATCTTGCTATTCCCCAGATTACTTCTCTTTGAATAAGGGGAAATTCTAAATAGTTTCCTTCTTTCCATATATAGGAGCAAAATATATTAAGATATTCCTTTTTAAGAATTTCGCATTGATAGAGTGCTTCGGCAAAGGCTTCAGGAACTTTCCAAGGCATACTACCAGATTCTTCATTTAACATCCACATAAGTCTTCTAATTAAAATCCGAGCTCTCTCCAAGTCTTGCTTAGCAATTTGAGAAGTAAGTTTTCCAAAAGCTAAAACGGCTTTCCAAGCTACTTCTTTCTCTGGATGAAGGAAAGCTCCTATGACATAACTTATAATTTTATTAGGAGGATAAGGCTTGAAAGCTTTTTCTAAGCTTTCAAGCCTTTCAGTTTCAAGAATTTTTAAAACAGCTTTCTTTGGACTATAAACCAAAAGTTTCTTTCACTTTTTTAGCCACGGTTTTTCCTAATTCCTTACATTTATCCAAAACTTCCTTATCTGGGTTGTACTTACATCTTATACCTTCGTGAACTATTTCAGCTTGCATATCTTTTAAGACTTCGTTTAAAATTTTTACTGCCTCTCCACTCCACCCATAAGACCCAAAAGAGGCTCCTATCTTACCTCTTGGCCTTAATCCCTTCATGTAAGCAGTAAAACCTGCTACAGTTGGTAAAAGACCATTATTAAGGGTAGGAGAACCAATAATTATACCTTTAGATAGCATAACTTCCGCCATAACTTCAGTTATGTCAGAGACCGAAAGTTTACAAATTTTAGCCTCTATACCTTCTTTTATCACACCCTCTAAAATAGCGTAAGCCATTTTTTCTGTGCTTTTCCACATGGTATCGTAAATTATAAGAACCTTAGGGTCTGCTTGATAGCTACTCCACTTTTCGTAAAGACTTACAATTTCTCCTATATTTCTTCTCCAAATTACTCCGTGGTCAGGACAAATCATTTCTATTTCTAAATTCATTTCTTTTACAGTTTTTAAGAGTTTATTTACTTGAGGAGAGTAAGGAAGAACTATATTGGCATAGTATTTAGTGCATTCTTGGATAAGTTCGCAGTAGTCAACTTCGTCATCAAAACGCTTACTTGTAGCATAGTGAGCTCCAAAGGCATCTTGAGAAATAAGAAGTTTTTCTTCAGGAAGATAACTTATCATGCTGTCTGGCCAATGTATCATAGGAGTTTCAAAAAACTTAATAGTTCTTTTACCAATTTTTACTTCATTTCCAGTTTTTACTTCTTCAAAAGGAAGTTCCTTTTCGTGGAAATAAGCTAAAAGTCCTGCCTTAGCATTAGAGGTTAAGAAAATTTTTTCCGGTTTTATAATTTTTACTATGCGAAGAAAACCTCCTGCATGGTCAGGTTCTATGTGATTAATCACTAAATAGTCAATCCTTTCAGGCTCAATCACACTTTTTATTCTTGTTAACATTTCCTCTTCAAATCCATGTTTAACCGTATCAAAAAGTACATTTTTTTCATCCATTACTAAATAGCTATTGTAAGTAGTTCCCCTTATAGTTGAATATCCGTGAAAATTTCTAATATTCCAATCTATAGCACCTACCCAGTAGATTCCTTCTTTAATTTTTACAGCTTCCATAAACCTCCTCCTTTTGTATTATTTTTAGAGAGTAATAACCTCATACCCTTGAATTATAAAACTTGCCATCCCTGCATGCCCGTACATATCATCAAGTATGGTAAAATTTTTTTCTTTTGCTAATTCTAAGATTCCCATCTTTTGAGCACAAGTTTTACATATTCCTGCAATAATTTGCATTTCCCAGGCTGTTTTAAATAGATTATAAAACATACTTTTTTCTGAAAAAAGTTCTGGAACGAGTTTTGTAGATTCTCCCTCTAAAACTACCTTTACCTCTATATTTTTTTCTTTCATGTCTATGGCATTAAGCAAAACATGGATAAAACACATAGGCTCCCCTTTAAAAGCAAAAATTACTACTTTCTTCACGATTTAACCCTCCTAATTAGTCAGGATAATAAAAATTTTTAGGATTTCCACATCTGGGGCATCTCCAGTTATCGGGAAGATTCTCAAAGGGAGTTCCAGGAGGAATTCCTCCTTTAGGGTCTCCCATCTCAGGATCATAAATATTATCACAAATACTGCATCTGTACTTTCTCATGGGGTTTACCTCCTTTTTAATCTTCAGGACTAAAGTCCTCTTTAGAAGCCCCACAAACTGGACAATTCCATGTGTCAGGAAGATTTTCAAAAGGGGTTCCTGGAGGAATATTACTGCTTGGGTCACCTACTTGTGGGTCATAAACATAACCGCAAATATTACACTTATATTTTTTCATCTCTTTACCTCCTTAAGGATATTTATTTTGAAGGTTCACAAACTTTAGAAGATTCCCAAAGTCCATGAAGATTGCAGTATTCCTTGGCTAAAACTTTTTCAGCAGAAACTTCAAAAATAGCTTTAGGTTCCTGCTTAGGTTTCAAAAACTGAATGTAAACTTTATCTTCATCTGCATGAAACTCAATCCACTCTATATAATGCTCTTCCGTCATAGGATGGGGTTCGCTTCCAACCTTTACCCTATAGACTTTCCCTTCTTTTTCAATAACAGGCACATGCTTTTCCAAAGAGGCATCTATGGAGGCTGCTTTTAACATTCTCATTGGTTGTCCACAACAAACTAATCCCCCTTTACCTGCATGCATAACCAAAACAATGTTTCCACAAACATCACACTTGTAAAGTTGAAGTTTTTCAGCCATATATTCCTCCTATTTTATAAAAATTTTAATTTAAAAATTAATATTAAATTTTAATTTGTCAATGTTTTGAGAAAAGTGTTTTTTAGTTTTCGTGTGCAGGTATAGATATTTTTATACTTTCTATGGCTTCTTGACAAAATATAGTTTAAGCATAAAATATTATTGCTTTTTTTAACAAGGTGAAAAATATAATAGAGGGAGGAGGAGAAAAAAGTTTAAAGATAAAAATGTATTTTATAAAAAAATTTTTTTTAAGTTTTGAAATTGCGAAAAAAAGTTTTTAAAGATTTTTGTAGTTATTAAAAATATTATATAAAAAAAATTTAATATTTAAGAGGAGAATTTTAAATTTAGTTTTACAGAAGTAAAAGAAAATGTAAAAAAAATATTTTTAGTGTATGTTTAATGTAGAAAAGTTTTAAAAATTTTTAACGGGGTTAGAGAGGTGGGACCTCATGTAATAAAGGATTGGGGTTAGCCGACTCTCGCCCCGTTAATTAAATAGTTTAAAATCTTTTAAGTATCAAGATTTCAAGTTTTAGACTTTTTCTTTATTTCAGTTTTCTCCTTCTCCCTCTATATAAGAGGAAATTAAATAAATTAAAGGAGGGAAGTAATCTATGTTCGTAGCAATGATTTACTTAATAATAGGCTTTATTGTAGGTGCTTTTTTAGTAGGTACAATTTGGTATTATAGAAAAAAAGCTGAAGAAAGGATGGGCTTGGAAATTGAAAAAAAGGCTCAAGAAATTTTAAAAAATGCTCAACAAAAAGCTAAAGAGATTTACGAGAATGCGGAAAAGGAGGCCCAGCTTAAGATTCAATCTGCGGAGTTAAAAATTAAAGAAGAAATACTAAGTTATAAGCAAGCTTTAGAAAAAGAATTTGAAAAAAAGCTTCAAGAACTATCCCTTAAAGAAAAGAGGCTTTTAACCAAAGAAGAATTTTTGTCTAAAAAAGAAATAGACTTATCCAAAAAAGAAGAAAATTTAGAAAGTAAGTGGAGAGAAATCGAAGAGATTAAACAGAAACTGGAGGAAAAAAATAAAGAGATTGAGAAAACTTTGGAAAAGGCTAAGGAAGAGTTAGAAAAAATTGCTGGACTTACTGAAAAGGAAGCTAAAGAACTTTTGCTTAAAAAAGTGGAAGAAGAGATTTTAGAGGAAAAAGCTAAGATTATGATGAAAGTGGAAAACGAAATTAGAGAGGAAAGCAAAAGAAAGGCTCAAGAAATTTTGGCTTATTCTATTTCTAAAGCAGCTATTCCTTTTGTGACTGAAAAAACGGTTTCAGTAGTGCAACTTCCTAATGAAGAAATGAAAGGAAGAATTATAGGAAGAGAAGGAAGAAACATAAGAACTTTTGAAACTATAACGGGGGTAGACCTTCTTATTGATGATACTCCTGAGGTTGTAGTTCTTTCTTGTTTAGACCCTTTGAGAAGAGAAATTGCTCGGATATCTTTAGAAAGACTTATAGCTGATGGAAGGATTCATCCCACGAGAATAGAGGAGGTAGTAAAACAGGTAGAAGAGGAGATGGAACAGCACTTGATGGAAGTAGGAGAAAAAGCTGCTTTTGAATTGGGAATTTATGGTCTACATCCTGAACTTGTAAAAATGTTAGGTAAACTTAAATTTAGAACTAGCTACAGTCAGAATGTATTACAGCACTCAATTGAAACTGCTATTATTTGTGGGGCTATTGCAGGAGAACTAGGATGGGATGTTAAAAAAGCCAAAAGAGCTGCACTTCTTCATGATATAGGGAAAGCAAGTAGTTATGAACAAGAAGGCCCTCACGCACTAATTGGAGCAGAAATAGTTAGAAAATATGGAGAAGATGAAGAAATAGTAAACGCTATAGCTTCTCATCATGAAGATGTTCCTGTTACTAGTATATTAGGGGTAATTTTACAGATTGCAGATGCTATTTCAGGAGCAAGACCTGGTGCTAGAAGAGAACTTTTAGAAGCTTATATAAAAAGAATAAGGGAGTTAGAGGAAATTGCTTATTCTTTTGAAGGAGTTCAAAAAGCTTATGCAATTCAAGCAGGAAGAGAAATAAGAGTAATAGTAGATGAAAAGAAGATTACGGACGAACAGGCTTATCTTTTAGCCCGTAAAATTGCTCAAAAAATAGAAAATCAATTAACTTATCCAGGAATAATTAGAGTAACCGTAATAAAAGAAACTAGGGCTATTGAGTATGCAAGATAAAACCGATTATAAAATGAAGGTTATTTTTTTAGGAGACATAGTTGGAGAGCCAGGAAGAAGAGCTGTCAAAGAATTGTTACCGAGTTTAATTAAAAAGTATTCTTGTGATTTTGTAGTTGCTAACGGAGAGAATGCAGCAGGAGGATTCGGCCTTACAGAAAAGATAGCAGAGGAATTATTTTCTTATGGGATTGAAATTTTGACTTCTGGTAATCATGTTTGGAAAAAAGAATTTTTCCCTTACCTACAAAAAACTGAAAGGGTTTTAAGACCTGCCAATTATGGAGATAAAGCTCCTGGTAAGGGATGGACTATAGCTTATAAAGGAGGTAAAAAACTAGGGGTTATTAACTTGGAAGGAAGGACTTTTATGCGTCCTCTAGAAAATCCTTTCATAGTAGGACAAAAATTGGTGGAATTTTTAAAAAAAGATACACCTTTTATACTAGTAGATTTTCATGCAGAAGCTACTTCAGAAAAAGTAGCTTTAGGTTTTTTTTTAGATGGTTTGGCTTCAGCAGTTGTAGGCACTCATACTCATGTTCAGACTTCAGATGAAAGAATTCTTCCTAAGGGTACAGCTTACATTACTGATGTAGGAATGTGTGGAACTATTAATAGTATTATAGGAATGAAGATAGAACAAGCTATAGATATGTATCTAAATCTGTTTCCAAGGAAACTAGAAGTAGAAAAAAATGGACCTGTGAAATTAGAAGGAGTATTTCTTGAATTTGATTCTGAAGGTAAAGCTCAAAAAATAGAAAGATTAAGAATCGTAGAATAAGCTCTTAGGTTTATGTTTTTTCCACCACCGCTTAAAAAGATTTTGTTTAAGTAGAGAAAGTCTGTCTATGAAAAGAATCCCCTCTATATGGTCATATTCATGTTGAAAAGCAATAGCTGAAAGTCCTGAAAGTTCTTTTTCGAAAGGTTTTCCATCTAAATCGTAAGCCCTAATAAAAAGTTGAGAAAATCTTTCTATTTTCGCATAATAGCCTGGTATACTTAGGCACCCTTCTTCATAAATAACCTTACCCTGGGCTTCAAGAATTTCAGGATTAATAAAAACCATAAGTTGTGGATTACCTTCTTTTTGAGCTACATCTACAATGAAAAATCTTTTAGGAATTCCCACTTGATTGGCAGCTAAACCTAATCCTTTTACTTTATACATAAGCTCAGCCATTTGTTCTATAGTTTTTTTTAACTCTCCGTTAATTTCTTTCACAGGTTGTGATTTTTCTCTTAAAATCGGGTGTCCGTATAGTAAAATTTTCATGCTCTTATTCTCTTTGATTTTTTAAAAAAAATAAATTAAAAACAAAATTTTTCAACTTAAAAATCACATTTCTAGTCTTGTTATTACTCCGTGAAGTTTAGTAGACGGGAGTTCCAGAAATTTTACAAAGTGAGGACTTGCTTGTTTTATAAAAGCATACAGTTTCCAGATAGGATTTTCAGTTTTTATATCTTCAATTCCGTAAAATATAACTCTTTCGTTAATATTATGTTCTCTTAGAATATTTTCTACATTCAAATACTCCATATAACCATAAGCAATTTCAAAAATTTTTGCTCCAGGACAAAGTTCTTCTAAGAAACCTGCACTTATTCCGAAAGGTTCGTTTTTTCGTCTTAAAGAAATAAAAATGTTTTCTTCATAAAGAATTCCGTGAAAGAAGAGAGTTTCAATTACATAAGGAGGGAATTGATTAGGGTCTCTGATAAAAAAAAGAGCTGTACCCTGAATTTTAGGATTAGCTGGGTAAAATCTGGTAAATTTGTGAATAAATTCTTCACGAGATAAAAAAGAAAGATTTTTGTAGAGATTTTTCTGCCCCTGGGTATATAAAAGTATTAATAAGAAAGGAAAAGTAGCTAAAATAATAGACCAATAACCGCCCTCTAAAAACTTATGCCAGGTAGAGACAAAGTAAACGACAGCAATTAAGGTTGTAAATATCGAAGCCAAAAAAAACTTATACTTTTTTTGAATATAAAAGACCATTATTAAAAAAAAACCTGTAATAGTCATAATACCAGTAACAGCCAATCCATAAGCAGAGGCAAGTTTAGCTGAACTTCCAAATTGATACATAACAAAACAAACAGCCACATAAAAAAGCCAATTCACAACACCGATATAAATTTGTGTGCTAAGTTCTTTAGAAGTATATTTAACTCTTACTATAGGAAGAATTCTAGCTGAAATAGCCTGATATACACTACTAAACATTGCACTAATCATAGCTTGCGAAGCAATAACTGTTGCTAAAAGAGCAATAAGTAAAAAAGGAATATAAAAATAAGGTGTAGCTTTTAAGCACATTTCAAAGAGCACATATTTGACCTCGGGATTTAACAATAAAAAAGCACCTTGACCAAAGTAATTTGTAATAAGAGCTATAAAAACTAATTTCCAAGCTTGTTTAATAGGTTTTGCTCCCAGATGACCCATATCTGCATACATAGCTTCACTTCCTGTAGCACAAAGAATTATTTCTCCTAAAATTAAATAACCTTTCCAACCTTGAGATAAAAGAAAATTTATTCCATAGTATGGATTTATAGCTTTAAGAACTTCAGGCACTTTGAAAACATACCATAGACCTAATATAAAAAGACTTATGAACCAAAGAGTCATAATAGGTCCAAAGGTGCCAGATACTCGCTCTGTTCCACGAGATTGAAAAGAAAAAAGTAAAGTAGCTATAAAAATACTTATAAGCACTACATGAATTTCTTTTAAATAGGGTAGTCCAGGAATTAAAGAAATTCCTTCAACAGCACTTAAAATACTTATAGCAGGAGTTATAATGCCATCTCCCATAAGAAGGGAGATGGCCATGAAAGAAATTATAGTCACCACACCTAAACTTCTCTTTGATTTTAGAAGAGATTTAAGTATTTCTGATAAAATAAAAGTTCCTCCTTCTCCTCTTAAGCTTAAACTCATAGCAAGCACAGTATATTGAAGGGTCGGAAGAATAATCAGTGTCCAAAAAATAATAGAGAGAACTCCCAATACATTTTCGTAAGTGACCGGAAGCAGTAAAAAGACTACGCTAAGAGTATAAATAGGGCTTGTTCCTATATCTCCAAAAACAAGACCAATAGCTTTGATTATTTTTTGCATTTTTTCCTCAAGAATTTTTTAATTAAGAAGATATTCTGGATGTTCTTTTAGAAACTTTTCTATTTCTTCAAAAAAACTTGAAAGAAGTTTTTCTTCTTCTACTTTTTTAATAATTTTTCCTTTTTTAAAGATAATACCTACTCCTTTCCCTCCTGCAATTCCTAAGTCAGCCATTTTAGCTTCCCCTGGTCCATTTACTATACAACCCATAACAGCTAAGGTTAAGTCTGCTTTTATACTTCGAGCCCAGCTTTCCACTTCTTTATAAAGTTTCATTAAATCTATTTCACACCTTCCACAAGTTGGACAAGCTATTATTTCTGGATAAAGCTTTCGTAAGTTAAGGTTTCTTAAAATTTCGTAAGCTACATAAACTTCTTCTACCGGATCTGCAGTAAGAGAAACTCTTATAGTATCTCCAAGTCCTTTTAATAAAAGTTGAGAAATTGCAAGGGTATTTTTTACAGTTCCAGGAATTAAACCTCCAGCTTCTGTAACCCCTATGTGAAGAGGAAAATCGGAAAACTTAGAAAAAAGTTGATAAGCTTTAACAGTATCCCACCAGTTGGAAGACTTAAGTGAAACTTTTAAGTTATAGTAATCAAATTTCTCAACTATGTAATTTAACCAACTTAAAGCACTTTCTACCATAGCTTCAGGGCTAGGAAAGTTATATTTTTTCAAAATTTCATTTTCCAAAGAACCTGCATTGATACCAATTCTTATACAAACTTCTCTTTCTTTACATACTTTTATCAAGCGGTCTAGGTTTTTACGGTTTTTAAAAGTTCCTGGATTAATTCTAATTCCAGAAACACCTGCCAAAACCGCCTTTTCACCAAGAAAAGTAGCAAAATGAAGGTCTGCTACCACAGGTATTGGGCTTTCCTTAACAATAAATTTAAGTGCTTCAACTGCTTTTTCATCTGGTATAGCAACCCTTACAATTTCACATCCTGCGGAATAAAGTTTATAAATCTGTTCTAAAGTAGCTTTTATATTGCGGGTATCAGTATTGGTCATACTTTGAACGCGAATAGGATTGTGTCCTCCTATCTCTATGTTTCCAATCCTAACTACTCTG
>JAUQQL010000060.1 GCA_030578315.1 Thermodesulfobacteriota bacterium
ACCCTTTAAATTTAAACTCAATTCAGAAAGAGATATACCTGAAATAAAAGTTATAATTCCAAATAAAAAAAAGTAATATAAAGATAAAGTAGCAAGAATTTTTTTAGTAATTTTAAAGGCTAAAGTTAATGGGAAAAGAAATAGAAAAATAAATGGTCCTGCTCTTATATTAGCATAAAAGGATGCTATACCATAAATGATAAGTTTAAGAAAGGTTAAAATTATTCCCGGGGATAAGTTGCTCATGGCTAATTCAATAAGCGAAGATGTCATTAAAAAACCTGATAGCTCTCCAGGGCTCGGGAAAAAAGAAAAGGGTCTCAATTTTTGACCTAAGAAAAGTGAGACCATTTGAGCATTTTTTGCCCAGAGTATTTCAAATTCAAAAAAACCCTTGTGGAACTGATAAATTGCGTAAAGGGAAGAAATAACACCAAGCCAGGTGAGCATTTTTAGTAGATTCCTCAGGATTTTTCTATCGATACCAAAACTTATATAACATAGAAGTGATGGAATAAGAAGAAACTTTGAACCTGCTATTCCAACCATTAAGTTTCCCTGAAGAGGGTTAAATATTTCTAAAAAAAAGATAATCTGAAGAAGATATACCTCTTTTTAAACATTCTTTTTCAATTTCAAATATATTTATTTCTTCCTCAACTAAACTATTTAAAAGCTTAACTACTTTTTCTACATTGCTTTCATCATACTCTATATTAAACCTCATGCAACTCACTCTTTTCTTAAAGTTAAAAGATTACTGTTTTTTCTTTTTTGTCCACTTCATCTTTTCTTTCTTTCTACCAAAGAAAAAGTATCTTTCACATTTTCTAGAACAAAAGTAAAATATCTCACCTGAATTTTTTACAAAAATTTTTCCTGTTCCTATTTTAATTTCTCCATTACAAAAACTACACTTCATAAACTCACTTTTGTTCCAATTTCGACGCAGTCTCCATTTCTATTTCTCTTAACATTAATATATCTCCTACTCTAACTGGACCAACAACATTTCTTATTAAAATCTTCCCTTTTTCTGCTCCCTCTAGTAATCTACACCTCACTTGTCTTACACCCTTAACCCCAGAAGTTCCTAAAATTTCTATAACTTCAGCTGCATAGGAATCCTTTACCATTTAACTCACTTTTTTAACTTTTGTATTTCTTTTACTATTTCATCCAAAATTTTTGAACCCTCTCCTGGATTTACTATAACAACAGATGCAGCTGCAACTTCTATACCAGCAGCCTTTCCTAGTTCTTGTTTAGAGGAAACATAAGTATATGGAACTCCCTTTTCCTCACATAAAACAGGTAAATGCATGACAATCTCTTCCGGCTCTACATCCATAGCAATTATAGCTAATTTAGCCTCTCCTCTATCAATAGATTTAGTTGCCTCATTAGTTCCTTTTTTAATCCTTCCCGTAGTTCTAGCAATTTCCACTAACCTTAGCGTTTTTTTCATTAATTCCTCAGGTACATCAAATTTTACATACGATTTCTTCATCTTATCACCTCTTTATCACTGCATTTTATTTTATTGAATCTAAGTTTTTAAACCTTCTATTTGTGAGTAAAATAAAAAATCATATTTTTCTTATTATCTAATCTACAAAATCCAATTCTGTAAAACTGAACTAATTCTCCTTCATTTAATTTTTCTAGATTTTTTTCTCCAATAGCCTTTATCTCTTTACCGTTTGGCATTATAATTGTAATTTCAATAAAAGGCTTAGATACCCAATGTATTTTTTGAATCTCATAAGGAATTTCATCTTTTATAAACTTTGAACTTTCATCTAAAATTATGGTACAAACACCTATTAAACCTATTTCTTTTCCTCTAAAATTTTCCAAATCTTCTTTTTCTATATATATCTCTTTAGAATCAATTATTATTTCTCTTTCTCCTCTCTCGGGAAAATCTGGATGATATTTAATCTTTATTTTTTCAATTTCTTTGTCTAGACTTATTCTAACAGGATTCAAAACAGCAAAATATCTATTTGCAACTTTATCAATTATTTTTCTATTCTCAGCATACAAAATTTCTATTGGTATTGTAATATCTGCTTCACTCAAACCTAAATTCAATATAAAATTTCTTATAGCTTCTGGTTGAAACCCTCTTTTTCTTAAAGATTGCAAACTCCATGTTCTAGGATCATCCCAACCCCGCAATTCTCCTCTTTCTATTAGCTTTCTGCTTTTTGATTTACTAAGTTTGGCTCCTTCTTCTTTCAATCTTAATAAACCATAATGAATAAAATAAGGTTTCCCCCATCCAAATATATTCCAAATAAATTCCTCCATCATATCTTCAATAACTAATTCCTTTCCTCTTAAAATATGAGTAACTCCAATCAAATGATCGTCTATAGCCCATGAAAATTCAAGCATAGGCCAAACCTTATATTTTTTACCAACCCTCGGATGTTCTCTTTCACATATTCTCAACAAAACTCTATCTCTAAAAGCAGGATTCGGATGTTTCATATCAGTTTTAAGTCTAACTACTGCCTCGCCTTCTGTAAATTCTCCTCTAAGCATCTTTTTAAAAAGACTCAAACTTTCTTCTGGACTTCTTTTTCTACACTCGCATTCTTTACCAATCCTTCTATTTTCTCTAATTTTTTCCTTAGAACAAGTACACACATACGCATAACCTAATTCTATTAACTTTTTTCCATATTCATAGTAAATTTCCATTCTATCAGACTTGTAATAAACTTCATCATACTTAATTCCAAGCCACTCTAAGCCTTCTTTTATTAGATCATAGGCTTGAGGATCGATTGGTTTTTCCTCACTTCCAATAGTATCATCAAAAAACAGAATTAGTTTCCCATTATATCTTTTAACATAATAATCGTTAAGAATAACCATTCTAGAATTTCCTATATGCAAAGGCCCTGACGGAAAAGGTGCTAATCTCATTACAACTTTTCCTTCTTCAGCACTAGGCAAAGATGGTAAAATTTCCTTTTTATCTTTCTTTTTAACTTCCTCGATCCTGAATTCTTTAATTTTCTCTTCAATTTCACTTAAGCTCTTTTTGTTAACTTCTTCAACAACTATTCTCACAACTTCTTTAATTGCTTTTACATTATTTTTTAGTTCCGGTTTTTCTATAAATATTTTCTTAAGGACTGCACCTTCACTAGCTTTTCCAAACTTTTTTGCATTCAAGAGAGCATATTTTAGTAAAATATTCTTTATTTCTTCATCCATACAAGTTTATAAAAAAACAATATTTAAATAACCTAAAAAAATAAGTCTATGAGAGAAACTCTACCCCACTCTATATTTTTACGACTAAAACCAACTAAGTTATTAGTATCTTTAAGAGAAGGACCAAAAAGTATAACCATGGTCTCTAAAAGTGTAGATCTAACCTATTCTCATACTATAAAAATATTAGATATACTTAATGAATTAGGTTTAGTTGAGTTTGAAGAAAGAGGAAGAATAAAAATAGTTAAACTAACAGATTTAGGAGAAGATATAGCACGAAATTTTGATACTATTCTAATAAAATTATCCAAACTAAGCAAAAAAATCTAGTTTATTCCAATATGTAAAGAGATCTCATTCCTTTACTATACCATTCTTTAAGTTGGCTTTCTGTATATAGTTCATATTCTTCAGCTAAATATCTTTGATGACCCATTAATCTATCGACTATTGGAGCTGGAACACCAGCAGAAATTAGTTGCGTTTTAAACCACTTTCTTAAACAATGCGCATGAAGATTGTATCTCTTACCTACCTTTTTTGCATATTTTTTAAAAGATTTTTCAAGTAAATATTGTAAATTTTGATAACTCATTTGTTTTCCATTTTCATTAGCTATAACTACAGAATTTTCGTTTAATTCTTCACCTAAAGATTTTCTTTTTTCAAGATATTCAGTTAGAAACTTTTTAGCTTCTGGTGTAATAAATGTTATCCTTGCCTTTCTTTCTTTAGCACCAATACCTCTAATTCTTATTATTGGTATTTCTCCTTCAAGATTAATATCAGAAAGCTTTAGATTATGTAACTCTCCTACTCTCATCCCACTAGAAGCAAGCATCAGAATTATTACTCTAACTCTCAAATCATTTTCCATTGCTATGTTTTTTAATTCTTCTTTAGATGGTAAAACATCTTCATGAATATTGAAAATTCTTATTGGTATATTTGTATCAACTTTTAAACCATTAGCTTCAAAATATTTTTTTAAAGCAGAAATCCAAGCAGCAACAGACTTCGGTGCTAAATTTAAAGAAGCTAAATGTAATGCATATTCCTTGTAAATTTCGTTTTGTTTACCATCTTTTTTTATTTGCTCAATAAATTCATCCAAATTTTGAATATTTTTATATTCAACAAACTTTTTCAAACCCTTTAAATAAGTTAGCTTAGTATTGTTGCTCCTAGTTAACAAATTCAACTCTCCAATCATTCTTTTTACGCTTTCAAAATTTTCTAAATCTTTAGCTTTCATTAAATTCTATATAGTTTTACGTTTTTTTAATCTTTTACTATTATAGCTTTAACTGG
>JAUQQL010000061.1 GCA_030578315.1 Thermodesulfobacteriota bacterium
TGTTGCTAAAGCTGAAGTTGTTCTTAGGTGATCAAAAAGGGAGATGTCAGGATAATGTCGTTTCTCCCTTTCAGGATCAAAGGTTGATGCCGGAACACACCAAAAATACCTATAAAAAAGATAATATAAATTAAGTAATAACTTTTCATAATTAACAAAATTTTTTAAAATGTCTTTAAACTCTAATAAAAACTTGTCCCAGTGTTCTTTATACTGTTTAGCGGGATTTTCAAATTCGTTAGGTAATGGCTCTTTCTTTTTTACTGATTTCGGAAATATTATCTCTTCTTCAATAGACAAAGGTTTTAACCTGTAAAGAAACTCTTTTTCCTCATCCTTAGCATCCTGAGAATCCTTTTCTTTTTGAAATTTAATATCCTGAAAAATAGACCTTAGAAAAGGAGCTTCAATTTTTCTTTCTTTTTTGCTTCTTTCTGAACTTGATAGACGATCAGCCTTTTGATAAATATAAGCAAAAAGTTGATAATTCCTTAATTCCTCAAACCTTTCTACTCCTCCAGGTTTATGATGAAAACTTGAAACAAGAATAGTAGGTTCATCTAAAGGATTAGTCTTTAACTCTAATCTATTAGAATATTTACGAAGAAATTCCCAAAGACAGTAAGCATGAGCATAAGAGAAAGTATCCTTATATTCTTCTTCTTTACCTAACTGGGGAAAGAGCTCTTTCTTTTCCCTTTCATCCATACTTCGGAGTATGACTTTTCCGAGATCATGTATGAGGCCTCCAATTGCAAGAAGAATACGAGTTTTTTTAATATCCTCAGGCCTTGGTTTCAATTTTTAACCTCCTGAAAGTTTTTCTTGAAGGTCTTATTGCTACTTATTATTTTTAAAAATTATTAATTTAAGAATTTTCTGACATCTTTTCGCGAATTTTTCTTAAGATTTTAAAATCTAAAACTTGCTCATAAGTACTTCCCTCTTTTTGATAGTTATATATAGAACCGTCTACGTAATGTCCAAAAGCAAGGCCTATCATAAAGGCTATGGGTAGGGGGCAAGAAAAGAAAAAGTGATAGCTTCTAAAGGAATGAGCCTGTCTTATTTCTTGCAAGTAACTAGCTGCTTCTCTTGCCAGGTATAAAAATTTTTCAATTGGTAAGTTTCCTTTCCATTCAGATTCTAAAACTGCAAAAGATGGACATTCAAGAAAAGTACTCACATATCTTTTTACATCACTTAAAGGCTCATGATGAGAAAAGTTTAAAATGATCACAAGGTCTTCTCCTCCCTTCTCAAAAGTAGGCTTAAGGATTTCATAAGTTTTAATTCTTTCCTTTAAAATTCTTGGAGTTAAAACTGGTATAGGATGATAAGTTGCTCCTTTTTGAAGAGCTTGATAGTGGTAAAACACAAAAGGGTCAAAATGAGAAAAAATTACCCCTAATCCAAAACTTAAAGCAACAGGACCTCTTATAGCTAAATGGAAAGTTTTATCACCCGGTAAAAGGTTCTTGATCTTGTATAATTTTTGATAAAATTCTTCACAAACCTTAATCCAAGAAGCTTGATCTTTTAACTGCCCGGTAACTATATAAAAATCCTCCTCCTTAAGTCCATAGAAAAGAGTTAAATTGCTAAGATATTCATCAAAATCTATTTTTTCTGTCTCTTCCAGAAATCTTAAAAAACTGTTATATTCCTCTCTTCCAGCTGAGGTTATGTAAAAAGGAACTAACCAATCTCTTTTTTCAAGATAAGTCTTTATATGCTCAAACTTTTTAACTTTTAATGGGGTTATAAGTCTTAAATTTAACTCTTCACAAAGGGCTGCTTTTTCTTTCACATTTTCTACTTCAAGGATATCTCCTTTCTGGTTAAGTTTTCCTGTGAATCTTAAATCTTGAGGAATTTTTGAAATAGAAAGAGTTGCAGCCAAAGGTAACATGAAACTATCTCCATAAAAATAATCCTCAAAAAATACTGCAAAATTTTGGTTTAAAAATTTTTTTATGATCCTTAGCTTAGGTTTAAGATGAGAAAGATTGGTAATAATTTTAGAAGTATTACTTATTACAAGACCTCTCCCAATCTTAGCTTTTATTTGAGAAGAACCTAATTCTCTTTGAGTTAATAAAATTTCAAAAATTTTACCTTCTGAAACAAGAATCTTTCCTGCATCCTTAGTAGAAATTCCTAAACCTTTTGACAAAACCTTAGGACTAAGAACATCTTTCAATTTTTCTCTTATGTAAAGAAGAAGATTAAATTGAACTTGAGGACTAAAAAAATAAAATCTCTTTATAATTTCTTCTATATAATCATCTAAATAACCTTGTTTAAGAAAAGCTAATAAATGTTCCTCTTTAAAAACTTCAAACCTGAACATCCAATTCCTCCTCAAGAAAGGAATAATCAGAAAATAAAGGCAAGTTTTTTAAGATAATTTTGTCTGTCTCCAGTATTCCTTCAAAAAGTATCTGGTTACCTAACCTTATTTTTACTTTTAATCCTATATATTCTTGTGGAAGATAAAGGATAAGCCTTGCTTGCTCTTCCAACCGTTCTATAATACCAAACCAGTTAGATCCCTTTAAGACATTTTTAGAAGTAGCAGCAAGAGCATACTGATAATCTTCATACAACTTAAAGTAATTTTGATTGACCTCTATTAATTGAACATCCTCTTTTTCTAATGACTCAAAAAAGGTTAGTAAACTTTCCGTATTATAGGGTGCAAGTCTTTTAGCTACAAGTTCAATATACCTCCCTTGAACCGTCTCTAGTGGAATTTTTCTCGTTAATGCATACTCAAGAACCTCTTCCCTCTTCTCTTCATCCACATAAATAAGCTTCGTAGAATACTTCTGCAAAAAATCTTCTAATAAATAGACCCACAAAGGTAAAGTCACAAGAAGAGTTTTTAACTCATCTAGCAATATAAGAGGAGTACCTCCAAGATAACCAAGCTCAACTTCCTCAGTTAAAACCACACACTTAAAAAGTGTTTCGTTATAAAAATCAATCTTTCCAACTACAACAAAATAGATAGGAGGAAAAGTTTCAAGTCTGCGAAGGTCTCCCACTTCTGGTTTTTCTTTTTCAGAAACTAGTAAAAGTTTTTCTTCTTTGGGAATAAAACTTTTATATTGATTTAAGAGATTTAGTAAATACTTTTCTGCTTTCATTATTTCAATTAATTGAAATCAATTTTAGATCAATTTAGATAATTTAAATTATAAGCAATCCTTAATATACCTTAAATCAATTTTTTTACATACTTCTGACCAAATTTTTTCAAAAATTTTTTCTATATACCAAGAAGCATCTTCAAGATTATAACTAAAAAGACTCTGTAGTTTTGGTTTTAAACGTTCCCATCTTTTGTAAAGACGATTTTTCTCTTTAGAAGAAAGTGTTATCTTTTTATCACAAAATATTTGCTGAAGATAAAAACAAATAGTTTCTAACTCCTTTAAGTTAAATTCTTTTTTTATTATAGTCTCAATAAAGAAATCTGTTACTAGATTTTCTAGATAATCTACAGTATAAGAAGGTTCCTCTTTTTTTTAAAAATTTTAGCTTCTTCAGTTGAAAATGTCTCAGCAGCCAAACTTTCTTCTTTAATGATAGTTTTATTTAAGGAAAGTTTATAAAAAATTAAATTTCTTGCCATAGTAATAAAATAGTTTTCAGAAATTGTTTCCATATAACCAAATTTTTTAAAGTTATTTATAAGTTTAACTAAAAATTCTTGAACCAGCTCCTCTAAATAGTCTGAACCGTAAATTTTTTGGAAATAAATCTTAATTTTATGATCGTAAAAAGTCTTTAAAGCCTTTTGTAAAATCTTTTTACATTTTGTTTTTAAAAATTCATATTCTTCAGGTTTAAGATCTTTTTTCTTCAAAAACTCTATAAACTCTTTCCAAGTTTTGGAAGCCATGTTAAAACTCAAAAAAAGGAAGTTTGTCAAGTGCCTCTAAATTTTCACACTTACCACAGTAATAAAAATTACTGATTAGAGAAATCGTTTTAAGTAAGATACAAAAAGCCTTCCGTCAGAACTCTGAAAAACAAAAGAATTCGTATAGAACATAAAATTCTTACAATGTCTTTTTTTGTCTTTACATAAATCTAAGTTTATGCTAATAGCTGTTTTTTTAGAGGCAGTTAAAAAAACTACATGATATGTATCCTTGGTTGATCTTGATTTCCAAAAAATTGCTGGACGAATTTTATTTGGTTTTGAAGTACCTAAGCTAACACAAAACCTATCTTCTATTTTTTTTAATTCAGACGAACCAACTAAAACAAGATGTTTATCCCCTTCTCTTAAAAATTGAAAGAAAAAAGGAAAATTGGCGATACTTTTAAAAACTTTCATCAAAAATTAAAACAGTTTTTAAAAAGTTTTCGTTTATATTCTCTATTATATAGCAAAAAATATCAAAAAAATCAACC
>JAUQQL010000029.1 GCA_030578315.1 Thermodesulfobacteriota bacterium
TCCTTCAGAAAGCTTTTCAAAAAAGTCTGTCTTTTTTAAAGTAAAAACTTTTTCTCTATCCTGTGTCTTTTTAAAAAGTTCATATAAAACTTCTCCCTCTAAATAATCTCCAAAGATGTCAGTCTTTGGCCTTTCCCAAGTTAGAAAAACACTTCTTTCTCCCACGATCTTAAAATTAAAATTTTCAGGAACTCCCGGAGGATTGTGCCAAAAAACAGTTATCCAAGGACTCCACTCGGTTTCAACCAAAAAGTCCTTTACTATTTTAATCCGGTAACTATATTGATGTCTATGTTTTACTTTATAGTCAGAATAAAGGAAAAGATTTCCCGCTGAATGAAGTTTAGGAGAAAGCTCAATAAATTTTACTTTTTCTTTACCTTGAGAAGAGTCTAAAGGTTTTTCTCTTTTTTCTATAAAAAGTTTTTTTATGGAAACTAAAGTATAATTTCCTTGAGTTTTAGTAGGAAGAGTAATCCAAAGATTAAAACCTGCTTGAGTGGCTTCTATTTCAAATTCAAAATCAGAAGGTATACTTTCTTCTATAGAAAGAGGTGGAGCTTTTTTTCCACAAGAACTTACAAACAAAAGTCCCAAAACTATGCAAAATTTTAAAGCAGCTTTAAGCATACCTTTCTTGCAGAATGACACTGAAGATTTACTGAAACAGGTAAACTTGCTATATGACATGGATAGACCTCAATATGCACTGCCAAAGCAGTGGTTTTCCCTCCAAAACCAAGTGGCCCTATTTTTAAAGCATTTATTTCTTCTAGTAGTTCTTTCTCTAACTTAGCCACTTCCTGGTCAAAGTGAGGAGTTCCTAAATCTCTGAACAAAGCTTTTTTAGCAAGAAAAGCACTTTTTTCAAATGTTCCTCCTATTCCTATACCTACAATTAGAGGAGGACATGGATTTGGACCCGCTATTTTAACCGTCTCTATCACAAATTCCTTTATACCCTTCCATCCTTGAGAAGGAGATAGCATAACAGTTCTACTCATGTTTTCACTTCCACAACCTTTAGGCATGAGCCAAAGTTCAAAAATATTTTCTTCTACCAATTCATAGTGAATAACCGCAGGTGTATTGGTCTGAGTATTTTTTCTAGTTAAAGGATTACAAACTGAAGCCCTTAAATGTCCTTCTTTGCAAGCAAGCTCAAGACCTTCATTTATTGCTCTTTCAAGATTTTTAATTCTTATCCCTTCACCTATCCTTACCCACACTACAGGAATTCCCGTATCTTGACAAAGAGGAAGCTTTTCTTTTTCTGCAATTTCTGCATTCTCCATCAAAACTTCTAAAACCGCTTGAGCTAAGAGATTTTCTTCCTTAAGATATGCTTTTTTTAAAGCTTCTTTCACTTCCTGAGGAAGTTTTAAACAAGCTTCTATATAACCTTTCTTTACCGCCTCCACCACTTCTTCGTAACTTGCTACTTTCATATCAGTTTTTTAATCTCTGAAAAAGAATCTTTTCTAAAATAAAAACACTCTCCTTTATCCTTTCTTTTAGAACTTTACTTTTTTCTACCTCAGACTTTAGGTCTTCTAAAGCTAAAAGAAGTTCTTTCCAGCTCCCACAAAAGGTTAAAAGATTATGCCCAGATACTAAACTTAAAAGAATTCTTTCTGGAAGTTCCCAGTATTTAAGTCCTCCCATATTAAGGTCGTCAGTTACAATAGCTCCTTTGTAATCTAAAACTTTTTTTAAAAATTCTATTCCTCTTTCGGAAAAAGTAACAGGTTTTTCATCTATAGAAAAAATTATCAAATGAGTAGTCATAATAAAAAACACCTCAAAATTTAACTTTTTAAAAGGTTTTAAGTCTTCATTTTCTATGTGATAAATCACAGGAAGTTCCTCATGAGGGTCAACTTTTACCTTTCCAAGTCCCGGGAAGTGTTTAAGACAGGTAAAAAGCTTATATTTTTGGTGAACTTTTATAAAAATACTAGCCAGTCTAATTACTAAGTCTGGTTCTTTACCAAAGGTTCTTCCTCTTAAAAATTCAGGTGCTTCTTCCTCTCCTAAATCTACACAAGGAGCAAGATTTAAGTTTAAGTTATAATTCTTTAAAGACAAAGCTATCTTTTCAGCCCAGCTATAAATCAGTTTTTTTTCTTTTTTTAAAAACTTCTGAGCTATTTCTAAAGGTGAATCAAGGTCTTCAGGAATACGACAAACCCTTCCACCTTCCTGGTCAACTGCTAAAAACCAAAGTTCTTTTAAAGTTTCCTCAAGTTTTTTTTGATAAAAAAAATCTTCTACAAAGTGTTCCTTAAAAAAAATAAAACTCTTAATAGAAAGTTCTTTGTAAAATTCAAGTTCTTCTTTTGGTAACTCCGAGGATGGTTTTAATAAGAAAAGAGTTCCTAAAGTTTTAAACATAATAATAGTCTAAAGTTCTTTTAACAATTTCAAGCACCTTTTCTATGTCTTCCAAACTATTATACCTTCCCAAAGAAAATCTTACAACCCCTTGGGCTATTTCAGAAGAAACTTTTAAAACTGAAATAGTGTGAGAAACTTTTCCATCATGACAAGCAGCACCAGTTGAAGCACAAATTTCAGGCATTTTAGCTAAAAGTTCAAAACCTTTAAGACCTACAAAAGAAACAGTTAAAGTATTAGGTAAGGTTTTCTCAGGGGTTCCGAAACGAATTACCTTAGGATAGATTTCCTGCAATCCTTCCCAAAGTTTTTCCCTTAAAAAGAAAAGTCTTTGGCTTTCAGCTTTAACATCCTTTTTAGCAATTTCCGCTGCTTTAGCCAAAGCTGCTATAAGAGCTAAAGGTTCGGTCCCAGCTCTAAGTCCCCTTTCTTGACCTCCTCCTAAAAAAATAGGTTTAAGTTTAACTCCCTTTCTTATAAACAGACCCCCTACCCCTTTAGGAGCATACATTTTGTGCCCTGCAAAACTGAGTAAATCACATCCAAGCTCTTTTACACTTACTTGAATTTTACCTACAGCTTGACAGGCATCAGTATGAAGTAAAATTTCTCTTTCTCTGCAAAACTTAGCTATTTCTTTTACTGGCTGAAGAGTTCCAATCTCATTGTTGGCTAACATTACCGAAACTAAAATGGTCTCTTTTTTAACTCTTTTTATTACTTCCTCAACTTCAACATATCCCTCAGAACTCACAGGAATAAAGTCTACCTTAAACCCCATTTCAGCAAGTCTAAGTGCCGGATACAAAACCGAAGGATGTTCAAAAGCACTAACTAAAATATGCCCACTACCCTTCTCTAAAGCAACCCCCCAAAGGGCAAAATGATTAGCTTCTGTTCCTCCCGAAGTAAAGATAATTTCTTCCGATTCAGCTTCTAAAAGTTCAGCCACAACTCTCCTAAACTCTTCCAACCAATTCTTAGCCTCTTTTCCTAAAAAGTGAGCTGAACTTGGATTTCCAAAAATTTTAACAGAAAAAGTCTCAAAAACAGAAATTACCTCTGGAAGACAGGGAGTAGTAGCATTATAATCTAAATAAATAACTTCTCTCATAAAAGACCATGTTTTTTTAAAAATTTTTCTACCTCGGCCTCCTCAAGAGGAGGAAAAAAGTAAAATCCCTGAACATAGTCACAGCCCATAATGTCTAAAATCTCAAGCTGCTCCTTGGTTTCAACTCCTTCTGCCAAGGCTTTCATTCCTAAAGTATGAGCAAGGTCTATAACTGTCTTAACCAAACCCATCTCCTTTTTACCTTTAGTTAAATCCTTTATAAAAATTTTGTCAATTTTTATTACATCTAAAGGTAAATCTTTAAGATAAATTAAAGAAGAATAACCTGTACCAAAATCATCTAAAAAAATCCTTGCTCCTGCTTCTTTAAGTTGTAAAAGCACTTTTTTTATAAACTCGGGGTCCTCTGCAAATATCCTTTCTGTAATTTCAAGCTCTAAGTTCAAATTTACCTTATTTTTCAAAAAACGTGCTATATTCTTTATCTTTTCTAAAATTTCTTCTATTTTCAAAGCATTCATCGAAAGATTAAGAGAAATAGGTATTTTCCATTTTAAAATTTTTTCCTTCAATTTCCTTAAACTCCATTTTAAAAAATCTCCTAAGTATGGACACCTCTCCAAAATATCTATAAACTCAAAAGGGGAGTGTACACTTCCATCTTTTTCTTTTACTCTAACCAGAGCTTCAAAACCTAAAACTTTTAATTTATGAATATCAAAATAAGGTTGATAGTAAAAAACAAACAACTCTTCTTTTAAAGCCCTTTTAACTAGTTCTTTTTTTTTTAAGCAAACGAAAATTTCTTCTGCATAAACTGGATTAAAAAACTCAATAGTGTTAGGGTCTTTTCTTTTAGCACTTGATAAAGCAATGTTTGCCGATTTCCAAAGAGTTTCAAAGTCTTTTCCATCTTCTGGGAAACGTGCTATCCCTACGTGATAAGAAAGAGTTATCCACCCCGTCCTCCCAAAAACCCAAAGAGGTTCTTTTATCTTCTTTTTTAGCCACTTTATGACCTTTTTTGCTTCTTCCTCATCTTTTACAGAAATAAAAATAGCAAAACTATCTGCACCAACTCTGGCTGAAATAGATCTTTCTAGATAAAAGTGCCGAACCATTTCTTTTAAACAAATATCTCCATACTCGGACCCATATTCAATGTTTAAATAAGAAAAATTGTGTATGTCTATAAGTATTAAAAAGGCTTTTTCTATTTGAAAAAGTTGTTGAGATAAAGTTTTAATGAATCCATTATAATTTAAAGTTCCTGTAAGTGAATCGTAAAATTGGGTCTGATTTAATTTATTATAAAATTCTAAATACTTAGATACAAAATCACCTGTTAAGATATAACCTTTTTTTTCTTCTTCTATTTTTATAGGAATTATATCAAAATCTAACCAATATTCTAAACCTTCATAAGAAATGTGTCTAACAAAAACTTTCTGGGGCTTTTCTAATTTTTGTTTTCTTATAAACTCTTCTAAATTTTTATTTTCCACCAAAAAACCCGCTACCTCTAAAGGACTTCCTATTAAATCTTCTAAAGAAATACCTAAAAACTCACTAACTCTTTTATTAGCATTAACTATTCTACCTTTCTCATTAACTATTATTAAAAAATTCTTAAACCTACTCAAAGCTTGTGTTAACAAGTTTTGAATTTTTAACTCTGAAAGTTTTCTTAAACCAAATTCTAAATCTCGTTTAAGCTCTTCCAAAATTTCTTTATTTTCTTCTTCAAAAAAATAAGGCTCAGAAGCGTAAAGAACTAACAAATGAGAAACCTCCTTATAAGGAGAAAGAGGAATAACTGCCACTGATAAATATCTTCTTTTTAAAGCTTCTTCCCTCCAGGGAATCAATGTAGAGTCTGAAACTACATCAGAAATTATAAATACCTTGTTTTCTCTAAAAGCTCTTCCTATCGGACCTTGCCCTTCAGCTTCAAACTTACTTGTATAAATTCGGATAGCCTTAAAATAACTTTCAGTCTCATATCCAAAATAAAAAAGAGGAGAAATCTCTTTTCTCTCATAATCTGGCGCACCTACCCAGATCATTTTTAACTCTAAAACTTTAACCAAAACTTCACACAATCTCTTAAAAAATTCTTCCTCAGAGGCAACCTCAGAAAAAATCTTATTGGTAACTCTTAAAATCTCATAAACCCTCTCTAATCTCTTTCTCTTAGTAATATCTATAATAATTACCAAACCACAATACTTATCCTCGTAAAAAATAGTATTTGAATATCCCGTAGCATAAAACTTTTTTCCATCTTTAGTCCTTAAGATAGCTTCCTCGTAAAGTTGTGTAAAAAACTCTCCTTGAAGACGCCTTCTAATTATAACTTTTGCCTTTTCTCTATCTTCCTCAAAATAGAGAATTTCTTCAGGTTTTAACTGATAAAATTCATCCTCTGAATAGCCAAAAAGCTTTAAAACATAAGGATTAGCATAAAGGATTCTTTCATGATAAATCAAAACTCCTAAGTAAGGACTCTTAAGTAAAGCCTCTGAAATTTTCCTTTCCTTTAAAAATTCTAAAACAAAGCTATTAAGTAAAATTAAATTCCTGAAAGCCTTAATCCTTTCTTCAGAAAAGACCTCTAATTCTTTATATCCAAGTTCTTCTAAGATTTCTTTATCTATAGAAAGTAAAGCTCCTTTAATTTTATCTTTCAAATGATTAAATCGGAAATTAAACATAAAAACATGACTGGTATCCAAAGTGAATTCATCGTAAATTTTAATTTCTTCGACTTTTTTTCTTTCTAATCTTGACAGGTATTCTTTACAAACTACACCTAAGTCTAATTCTTTAGAAAAAATTCTTTTTAAAATTTCTTCATAAGAAGGTTCATAAATTAATTGAAATTTTGAAAAATCAAAATTGAATTTTTTTGAAAATTGAAACAGAGCTATATAAAAAAAGGGCCTATCTATTAAAGAAACTTTCAGGAATTCCTTTTTTGAAAGCTCTTCAAGAGACTCAACTCCTAAAAGTAAAAGATATTCTCTCTGGTCTTTAAAGCTTGCTAAAGGTTCATATCCCTTTTTATAAAGAATAGAAAATACATGAGGAGAAGCAAAGTAAAGCAAAAATTCTTCAAAATCTATCTTTTCTTTTTCTTCCCTAAAATTCTTAATAGGTTCTAAAATTAAGGTAATTCCTGAAAACTTACTTAAAGCTTCAACAAATTTTTCCCAAATTTCTATTTTACCTTCTAAATCGGTTGGACATATCCCAACTTTGTAAATCATATTTTAAAGAATAACATAATTTCAAAAAATTACAAATTTTTATGTTATTAAATAAGTTAGAGATTTTATAACACAGGAGAAAGAATATTTTTAACTAAGCTTAGGAAGTCTCTTAGAAGTTCAATTGTTTCATCCTGAGAGATTTGGCTGAAAAAAAGTTTTTGATAAATTTTTTCCATACTTTCCTTTTCTTCAGAACTCAAAGTTTTCAAAACCTGAGAGTAAAGTTCTTCAAAAGAAGGAGACTTTTCTGGAGGATTTATTTGAGATAAAGCCCAGAGAGACTTTAAACCTAATTCAAAAATACTTTTAACTCTTTTTTGAAAGTCCTCAGATTTTTCTTTAAGTAAATAAAGGTCCTTAAAAAGGTCTAAAGCGTATTTATAATAACTTTTGGCTCTTATAAAATAAACCACTTAGGATTATCCTACCCTCTCTATGTATTCTCCAGTTTTTGTATCTACTCTAATTATATCTCCTTTATTTATAAAAAGAGGAACCTGAACTACTAATCCAGTTTCTAACTTTGCAGGTTTGGTTGTAGATCCAACAGTATCTCCTTTAAAACCTGGTTCAGTTTCAACTACTTTTAGTTCCACCGCTTTAGGAAGCTCAATTCCAATAGGCTTTCCTTTATAAAAAAGGATTGAGACATTAAGGTTTTCTTTCAGAAACTTACTTGCTTCTCCAACTTCTTTTTGAGTTAGATAAAGCTGGTCATAATCTTCTAAATCCATAAAAACAAAATTAGAACCATCTTTATACAGGTACTGAACTTCCCTTTCTTCCAATTCAGGCTTTTCAAATCTATCACCTGAACGAAAATTAACTTCTAAAACCCTTCCAGTTATCAAGTCTTTTAACTTAGTCCTCACTGTAGCTTGAGACTGAGCAACTTTAAGATGTTGAAATTCCAAAATTTCGTAGGGTTTCCCTTCCCATTCAATTTTAAGTCCTCTTCTAAAGTCTGAAGTAGTATAAGCCATGGTTCAATCACCCTCCTTCACTAAAATTAAAAAGGTGATTTTTCTAAATAAGAAGGAAGAGGAGTTGCCCAGGCTTCCTCGTCAAAATATAGTTCTTCTAAATCTTTAGGTTTTTCAATTTCAAGAATTTTAGGTCCTTCTACCACTTCAAATCTTATAAAACAAGACTTATACCAATCCACATTAGGAAGGTCTAAGTCAAACTCTCTCATAATTCTATAAGTACGATAAAAATCCTCCCAACGATTTTCTTCTTCGGGATAAGTAGTAAAGTCTCTAAGAATATCGGTAATTACAAAACCAGAATCTAAAAGAAACTTTTCAAATTCATACCACTTTTTAAGAGAAGCTTCTCGGTGAGTAAAACCCATGTATCCTGCTGAACCTTCTCCTTTTAAAGAGCTTATACAACGGCTTATAAAAAGTTTAAGACCTTTTTTAGTTTCTACAGGGTCAGTTACAAATAGGTCAAAACTTTTCTCAAGTTCTTTAGGAAGAGTCTCTATAACATTATAATTGTAAACTTCTATTTTTGAATAACCAATAACTTTAGCTCTTTGTCTTATAAATTCGTTTATTCTTTCATCTATTTCAACTACTACAATTCTTTTAGGAAGCTTAGTTAAAGCCATAGCTAGAGAAATAAGGTCATCATCTCCTAGAATAAAAATTTCTGTATTTTCTAAGTCACCCCTCTCGTATATAAATGCTGTTCTTTTAATCGTATCTTCAGGTTTTATAAAACCTTGGTCAAAATCACTAGTGGGAAGAGGTCTATCTTGAGTAATTTTTTTAAAATTTTCTAAAATTTCTTTCCAAAATCCATCTTTAAATGTATTATGATTACAAAAAAAACACCCTGTACTTTGATAAGGAAGTATAGGCATTTTTTTTATAAGAAAAAAAAGAGGTTTTTTATAACCTATAATTTTATCCTTAAGAAGTTCTTTAAGAGCTTGTAAAAAGATTATTATGTGACTATCCTGATAGTTGATAAGTTCCCAAAATGTAGCCGGCTTTTGAATAAGCCGTCTTAAAATTTGTCTTTTTATTCTTTCTATTTCTATCACAATAATACCTCATAGGAAGCTATTGTTGAACTTTAAAAAAGTAAAAAGAAAGATTTTTAAATAAGGTGGTTGCGGGGGTGGGATTTGAACCCACGACCTCCGGGTTATGAGCCCGACGAGCTACCTGGCTGCTCTACCCCGCGTCTATTTTTGCTTTAAAATATAAATAGCTTTTACAATATGTCAAGAGGGGGTATGAAACATCCTTATTTATTTGTTTTAAGTTTCTTTTTTTTCTACTTCCTACTTCATCTCTATCCCTATTTGAGAATCATTTCAAAAGGAATATCCAACAAAACTATAAAATACTTCATCAAACTCCTTTTGCTCCTTAATTTTTTTGGTCCTCTTTTTATACGATACGCAGATCAAAATCTTTCTCCTTCTATAACTTTCGCAATTTCCTTTTCGGCTCTTTTTGGAATGGGGTTTATTCTATATCTAGCCTTTTTCACCTTAATTTTAGAATTTTATCGTATTTTTATTAAACTTTATAAACATGTACTCCTTTTTACTCCTAAAGATTTTTTAATCTTTACTTTCCTTACTTCCTTAGGTTTGTCTCTTTATAGCTACTACGAAACTTATAAATTAGAAGTTATAAGAGTAAAAATTCAAACTTCTAAATTACCACCTTATCTTTCTTCCTTTAAAATTCTTCATATTTCTGACCTTCACTTAGGCCCGGTAATGGGTTTAAAACAAATAAATATGATTAAAGAAATATATCTGAAAGAAAAACCAGACCTTATTCTTTCTACAGGAGATTTAGTTGACGGAAACATGAAAAATCGTGCTTATTTAGCAGAGGCTTTAAAAGAAATATCGCCCCCTTATGGAAAGTTTGCCGTAGTTGGAAATCACGAATATTACAGAGGCATAATTCAGGCAGTTGAATTTACTGAAAAAGCTGGTTTTAAAGTACTTAGAGGAGAAACTATAACCCTTGACAATTGGTTAATCTTAATAGGACTTGACGATGAGGATTGCCAATTTTTTAAAGCTTGTAAAGAACCTTTAAACGAGTTAGAACTTTTAAAAGAACTTCCTTCTTCTCACTTTAAAATTCTTCTTAAACATAAACCAAAGGTAAATTCAGAAGCTATTGGTTACTTTGACCTTATGCTTTCAGGGCACACCCACGGAGGTCTTTACTATCCTTTTGGAAAATGGATTGTTACTAAAATTTTTAAATTTAAGTGTGGAATCGAATTTTTAGACGGAAAATCTTTAATTATTACAAGCAAAGGAGTAGGAACAGGTGGTCCCCCTATGAGGTTTTTAACTCCTCCAGATGTAATAATTATAGAAATTTTAAAAACTCCTTAGAAAGTTTTTGTTGAAATTCCTCCTACTTCTTTTCCATAACCGCCCAATCCTTTAAGTTCTATCCTAAAGAAAAATTTAGTATCCTTAGGAGTAACTGTAAATCCTATTCCCCAAAAATAGCACTGATGAATATATATGCCTTCAAATCTTACTTCCACATTTTCTTCTTTTATAAGATTTCTACTTAAGTAAAACCTTAACCATAAAAATTCTCTTACTTTGGAAGCAAGGTCAAAAGTAGCTTGTCTGGTTTTCCAAGCTTTATCCTCTTGATAGTGAAACTCTAATTTGTTTACTAAAAATTCTCTTAAGGAAAAAGAAAAAGAATGTTTCTTTAGTCCAAATCCATAAAAATTATAGTTTGTATCGTAACGAATATAAAGGTGAGGATGATAAGTTAAAATGAATTGAAAATAAATGTCAGAAAAAGGCCTTTCTTCAGATTTAACTCTCATAGCACTTCTTTCAGACTTTACCAAATCATATACCTGATAAGCTTTTATATTTAAAAAATTCTTTTGAAAAGGAAAACTAAAAAAATGCCAAACTCCATATTCTATAGCATTAGTTTTTTCAGTTATAAGCTCTAGATAGTCAAATTGTGGAACCTTCTCTAACGAGGGTTTTTTTCTATAGTAGTAAGAAAAATAAGGCTTCACAGTATGTAAAAATTTTAAACTTTTTTTAAAAAATGGAATTTTGTAATCTTTAAAAAGCAAAGTATAAGAAATTAGATTAAACTCATAGTAGTTACGAGTAAAAAATTCATCCTCAAAGGTTTTTTTTTCGTCTAAACTGTAAAAAGATGTTTTATAGTTAAAAGTAGCCTCATTCATCAAAAAAAGTAAGTTAAAGGGGTAGGAAAGTTCCAAGTTTGTATTCAGTCTGTGTCCGCGGTATCCTTGAGTCCTATAGTAATACCCGTAGTCTAGAAAGATCCCTCCTAAAAAAGAACCTAAAAAATTAAAAGGAAGAAGGGAAAAATAAAACCTTCCTAAAGGTTGAAAAACTTCGTCTTTATTTAAGAACCCATGATAGTCTAAGTAAGTATTTTCCATACGAGCATAAAAACTTTTTTTATAGAAATTTGTCCAAAACTTTGTGGTTCTATACTCTTGAGTTTTGTCTTCCAGGTCTCGGTTGAATCTTTCTAAAAAAAGGCTCCTAACTTTAGAGTAAGCTCCTTCTCCTATATTGAACTCTTCTAGAAAATTTCTGTTGGATACTATGTCCAAGTCAAAGTGAAGGTCCCAGAAAGGAGAAGTTACATAATCTAACTTTCCTACTAACCACCATTTGTTTTTTTTTGGTTTTTCATAAGAAGAGTAAATACTCTCATACCAGACATCGTTTAAATAGCGAAAAAGAAAAACAGACTCCACATTTTTTTTTAATTTTACCTGACTCTCTAAATCCAGAAGAGTTCCTCTTTTAGTTAAATACATAGGCGAAATAGTGAAATCTATTTGGTCTGTTATGGCCCAGAAAAAAGGAAGCTGAATACCAAATCCCAGACGACTACCATGAGAAATATTAGGAATTAAGAATCCAGTTTTTCGATTAGGCATTAAAGGAACAGAAACTTTAGGAAGAAAGGCACTCCTAGGAAGATATCCTACAGTTAAGCTTTTTACTTTAAATCTTGTTAATCCCCCCTGAGTTACCCCTTCTGGAGTTAAAATAAAATCTTCAATTTCTACACTCCAAGGAGGAACCTCTCTCTCCTTTTCACAGTCAAATTCACAAGTAGTAATCAAAGCTTTTTTAGCAAAATACTCGTTAAGGGCATTTTTTTTAAAACCTTTAGCTTTAACTCTCACTCCTTCTTTTTTAAAAAATAGAAATAGCTCATCACTACACATTTCCCCATTTCTTAAGTCTAAAAATCCTTCCTTACCTTCCAAAGTAGCATTAGTTTCAAAATCAAATACCTTAAAATTATAAAAAAAAGTATACTCGGTAGGAATTTCATAACTTATTTTCTGAGCCCAAATTAAAAGATTCTTTCCACGAATAACTACTTCTCCTTCAGCAAAAAGAACTTGATTACGAATTTCTATTTTTTCAGCTGAAATTTCAAATTTCTTCAAAGAACTTGCTTTACTTAAGTACGGAAAAATAAAAAAAAGAACAAAAAAAAAGAACAAGAAAAAAACTATTCCTCTTCCTCTAATAACTCTTCTACCTCCTCTTTACCCTCTTCCAGTTCTTCAGCCTGTTCCTCGTCTTTACTAAGAAGAAGGGTTAAAAATTCTCCTACATGGGTTTTCTCTTTCCTTGCAATATCTAGAAGAACTGCTCTTATGGTTTCATCGTCTGTAAGGGAGGCTAACTGTTCGTAAAGATTTATAGCATCAAGCTCAGCAATTAAAGCAATTCTCAAAATCTGCTTGTTTAGGTCTTCCTCTGCAAGGTTTTCTAATGAAAAAGGAATTTTAGAAAGCATAAAAGATTCCTCCTTTTAAAAAATTTCTTAAAAGCTTAACATTTTTTTAAGTTTTTAGCAACAATAAATTGAGTATATTTTTCAATTTAAAGAAACTGAGACTTTAACCATTTGAAAAGCTTTTTAATTCCCTTAGAAACTTTAACTCTTTTTTTATAACCTCTTCCTAACTCACTTTTTACTCTTTTTCTAATAGTTTCTAAATCTTCTAAATATAAAACGGTTCCGTCCTTATAAACAGGTTTTAAAAGATTTTCACTTTTCGGATAAGAAGAGAGCTCAACCTTTTCTTCTTTTAAAGCTATGAGGTCAAAAATAAACCTGTCATTTTCATCCCAAACTCGGTAAAGACTTTTAGCTCCTGGTAAAAGTTCCTTTTTGGGTGAAAGTTTAAAGCAAGGTTTACCTTCGTACTCAACCAACTTGTATCCCATTTCAAAATAAGGACAATCTTCAGAAACCCCTATTTTAGTCCCTACTCCAAATCCGTCTACAGGTGTTTTCTTTTTCAAAAGTTTTTTAATCTCTACTTCATCAAGACCCCCGCTTAGAAAAATTTTAACCTCTTTTAGCCCTCCTTTATCTAAAATTTCTCTTACTCTCTTAGAAATTTTAACAAAATCTCCACTGTCTATTCTTACACCCTTTATTTTGATATTTTCACTTTCAAAAAACTCTTTTAAACGAACTATTTTCTGAGCTGCTTTTAAAGTATCGTAAGTATCAATAAGTAAAATACTTCTTTCTGGATAGGTCTTAGCAAAAGCTTTAAAGGCTTCCTCTTCAGTAGGAAAAACCTCTATAAAAGAATGAGCCATAGTCCCTACTACTGGAATTCCCCAAAGTTTACCAGCCAGCACATTGCTTGTTCCAGAAAAACCAGCAATATAAGAAGCTCTGGCTACATGAAGACTACTTGAAATTCCATGAGTTCTCCTAGCTGAAAAATCAAAAAGAGGTTTATTCTGAGCTTCCATTACACACAAAAGAGCTTTAGTGGCTATCAAAGTTTCTATGTGAAGAGTATTAAGAATAAGAGTTTCTATAAGTTGTGCAGATATAAGGTCTCCTTCGACTTCACATATAGGTTCTCCCTCAAAAAAAATCGTTCCCTCAAGAAGGCTTCTTATTTTTCCCTTAAAGGAAATTTTTCCAAGATAATCCAAGAAATCCTTTTTAAAAAGTTTGAGACCTTCCAAATATTCTAAATCTGAATCTTCAAATTTAAACTGATTAAGTAAAGTTAAAAAAGGGTTAAGACCTGCAAAAAGAAAAAAAGGCCTTTTTTTAGGTCTATTTCTTATAAAAAGAGAAAAAACCGCTTTTCCAAAAAGTTCTCTTTCAAAATATACCTGAGCCATAGTTAATTCGTACAGGTCTAAA
The DNA here is from genome assembly GCA_030578315.1 of Thermodesulfobacteriota bacterium. Taxonomy (GTDB): domain Bacteria; phylum Desulfobacterota; class Thermodesulfobacteria; order Thermodesulfobacteriales; family Thermodesulfobacteriaceae; genus Thermodesulfobacterium. The sequence continues at coordinate 13,956 of JAUQQL010000029.1, forward strand.
AAAAGACCTGTGGAATGAAAATAAAACATATTTAAGAAAGAAGCTTAGCTCCGTAAATTTTTTCCATTCTCTCAAGAGAAAATAGATGAAATCTCTCATCAAAGTCAGCTACTGCCCTAACAGGAATAACTATCCTAAACCCTCTTTCAAAAGCATCCTTGGCAGTATCCATTACACAAATACTCGTACACACACCTGTAAGATAAAGTTCTTCTACTTTTAACTCCTTTAAAATCTTTTCTAACTCCGTATGATAAAAACCTGAAAACTTGTTTTTATAAACTATGAAAGCTCCCTCTTCAGGACTGAGTTCTTCTACAACTTGAGCACCTTTGCTTCCTTTTAAACAATGAGGAGGAAAAAGTAAAAATTCTTCATCTTCCACTTCATGAGAATCACAAATATAAATTATAGGAAAGTTTTTTTCTTTAAACTCCCTTTTTAATTTCATTATTTCTGAAATTATATTTTCAGCTTGTTTCCCACAGTATAAAGCTCCGTAAGGCTTTATAAAATCATTAAGCATATCTATAATAAGAAGGGCTCTCATAAAAAACTAACTTTCTAATAACTTTCCCTATTCTTTATGATAAAAAAATCTGCCAGTAACGAAAAAACTTGCCAGAACAAAAACACTAAAAATAAGACTACTGAAAGCTATCTGCATCCCCCCTGATAAGATATGTCCTGTGGTACATCCTTCAGCAAGTCTTGCTCCAAAGACAACTAAAAAACCTCCTATTAAAGCCCAAATCACTCTTGAAACTCTACATTGATTTTTGTATTTTTTCCAGTTTTCGTGAAGCAAAGTAATTTTAAAATCGCCTCTAACCTTGGAAAAAACAAACCCAGCTACAAAAGCTCCTAATAAGAAATAAAAAATCCAGTAACCGTCTTGAGCAATCTTCCAGAAATATTCTCCTTGTCTTCTTACTATTAAGTCTGCTATGTAAGGAAAAGCAGTTGAAACTCTAATAGGACTCTTAAGCATACAGGGAAGCATAGCAAGGGCATTTAAAAAAGCAAGGCCAAGTCCTGCATAAAACCATCTGGTATCTTTACTTTTTTCAAGATAATTAATAACAAAAGCAACAGATACAAGAGCTATTCCAAAAAGAAAACTTGCCACTACCAAGGATGCTCCAACTTTTAAGTAGGTAGCTAAATTAATAGGACCCAAATCTGGTCCTAAATAGTACTTAATAAAAGGATATAATTCCGAAAATACCAATCCTCCTACAAGACCTCCTAAAATTCCCAACCAAGCATCAAGAGAACCTTCAGCTGCAGAAATAACCATAGTTCCTGGGCAGTATCCCAAGATAGCCATACCTACCCCAAAAACTATTCCTCCAACTATTACTCCACTAACTATAAGAGGCTTTACCTGAAAAGAAGCCCAACCAGCTAAAACCTCCAAAGAAATTAAAGCAGAACCTATTCCTATAGCAGTTGCTAAAACTTTTATTACAGTAAAATCTTTAAAAACAGCTGCACCACTTACGATATTAAATTTGTTAACCCTTGCATAACAGAGAAGAACTCCAAAAAGAAATCCCAAAAATAGAGCCGTAACTACCATAAAATCCTCCTATTTAAAAAGATTTTTTTTAAGATTTAAGATTATTTTATTATTTTCCTAAAATTGGTCAAGAAGAAAGAAAATAAAAAAATTTTAAAATTAATTAATCAAGCCTTTTATTATAAAATTGTTTTTAAAAAATTTTAAAAAATTAAATATTTTAGGAATAAACAACCTTATGAAAAACTTAAGTCACTGAATAATTTAACAAGGCTTAATAGAAAATTTTACTTCTTTTATTAAAGAGAGCCAGGGAATCTTCCCTGGCTCTATCAAAATTTCTTCTTTTAGAAGTTATAAAAAGCAGATAAGGTAAATCTGTTAGCAGTATCGGTCCACTTTTTGCGTTCTGTTTCTACATGAACCCATTCTGCTCCAATCTTCATATCCTTAGTTAAGCTATACCAGACATTAATAAAATAATGAACATTTTGAGTAAACTGACGGTCATTAAGAAGTCTGGGAGCTGTAGCTTTAGGTAGTCCTTCCATAAGATTATTATCATTGGGGTCATCAATTCCTGCACCAATGGTTAGTGACCACTTAGGATTAATAACCCAAACTAAATCTGCCCAAGCACCCCATGCCTTAATAGGTTTTCTGGTGCGAGAATTAAAACTTAAGTCATAACGAAGCCATTCATCTCCAATTCCCTGGCCCATCCAAGCTTCACCTTTAAACTGAAATTTCTGGTCAGCTATTTTAAAATTAAACAACCACTCTCCAGCTAAAAGCCAAGAATCTACATCGTCAATCCTTGAATTGTGAGGACCGTGTTTATATCCACCACCAAGGGCAAGCATACTTCCTTTATCAAAGACTTTACTTAAAATACCGTCTTTATACTGAATTCTTCCCAAAACCCAGGGCATACGCTCTTCAGACCAGGTATTTTGTCTTCTGTGCATCATAAGTGAGCCAAGGAGTTCCCAACAGTCACCTACTTTTTGTCTTACCGTAATTTGAGGAACACGCCACCATAAGTTTCCTGCAGCCGTTAAAATTCCAAAGTCTACTGTAGATGGATTAAGCTGAGCTACAGGAATCCAGTCTTGTCCAAAAAGAATACTCGTTTTAGTTTGAGTATTAGTAATATCTGCATAAGCAAGTCTCATTCTGGGAATAATGTTATTTCCAACAGTTGTTCCATAAAAATCAATTTCCGTATGTCCTTTAATCATCCAGTTCCCAACCTTAGAATAAATTAAAGCTCCAAGTCTTGTATCTCTGGGGTTAAAATTGGTAGAATCATTTCTATAATCTGTTTTTTTAGCCGTAGCATTAGCCCATCTATTTACTACAGCACCAATAAAGTCATTGTAGAATTCCATCCTTGCTGTATCATAGTGATAGTCAATTTTTACTCTTCCATAAAGTTGCCATTCAAATCCAGGCTTACCAAAAACAGGTTTAGAATCCTTAGGGAGTATTTTAGGAGCTATATTTTCTGTCGTAGTCTGAACTTCTTTTAACTTCTTTTGAAGTTCTTCCATCTGAGCTTGCATGGTTGACATCTGCTTCTTTAAAGCTTCAATTTGAGCTTTTAACTCTTCCGGAGATTCTGCTAAAGAAACTTTAGTAAAACAAAAAATTCCAGCTAAAGCTGGAATAAAAAATTTAAAACTTTTTTTTACCTTCATCCCACACCTCCTTCACAGTTAATTTCTGCTAATTTTTTACTTAAAAATTTTTACTTAAAAACAATAATAATAAAAAATTTATTAAATTTCAAGTATTAAGAGAAAAATTTCTCATTTTAAGCCCAAAAATATTGCCAAGAGTTTTCATGAAATCACCTTCTATAGTTCTCACACATCCGTGAATACACATAGGATACTCAAAATTCTTTTATAAAAGAAGTAAAGAAGACCTAGAAAAACAATTCTTTAAAAGAAAATTCTAGTTTTCTTAATTTTTGACAACAAAATAGGGCAGTAAAGTTTTTTTAACTTCACTGCCCTATTTTTATGCTTCACTATTTTATTTTTTTAAATATTTTTCTTTAATTCTTTCTATTACAGTGTGAGCAATGTTAAAAGCTAACATGATGCTTCCTTTAGTTACAGCAATATCTCCTGCAAGAAAAACTCCTGGCATGTTTTTAACTTCGTAGTATTCATCAATAACTGGTTTACCCTCTTCATCTAACTCTACTCCAATTTGTCTTAAAAATCCCTTAGGACTACTTCCGCCAAGGCAGTAACATATATAATCGTAAAATTCTTCTTTTCCGTCTTTAAAGTATACCTTAACCTTGTTGTCAGCTCCCTCTATTTTTTCAATATCTGTAGCTAACATAAGAGTAATTTTACCAGCCTTAACTCTTTCTTCTAAATTTTGTAAGTTTACTGGATTTATTCTAAAAAACTGAGGTCTTCTATAAGAAAGATACACTTCTGCTGCGCAATCGCACATAAAACAAGCTACCTCTGCAGCTGTATCTCCACCTCCTACTACCAAAACTTTTCCAGAAAGAGGAGAAGTAGGAGGCTCTAAAAACACTCTACTTTTAACTTCCTTTGGAATAGGATAGGAAGGTCTGTTAGGTTGTCCAAAAATTCCTATGGCTATTATCACAAAATCAGCTATGTATTTAGGTTCGCCGTTCACTGTAACTTCGTAACCTTGGTCAACCTTTACAATTTTGTTAACTTCGGACTTAAGTTGAATATTTAGCCCATACTCTTTAACATAATTTTCCATTCTCTTTAAAAAATCTTCTTTAGTTTCGGTATCAAATTTACAAACTCCTATAGGCTCAACTTCTACCCCTCTGTAAAGAGCATCTACTCTTTTACCAGCCCTGTAGAGCCTTTGAATGGTATCGCAGATGTGTTGAGCTTTTTCAAAAATTACTACAGGTTCAATATTACTTACTTTAGCTTCTACTCCACAAGCAATTCCTGCAGGTCCTGCCCCTACAACAGCTATTTTTACTTTTTCCATTTTAAATCCCTCCTCATCTTTATTTTAGTTTTTAATTTCCCATTTCCAAGCAGTTTTTATAATAAATTCTAAAGAATCATAAAATGGAGTCCAGTTTAAAACTTTTTTAATTTTAGTATTATCTGCTATCAAAACAGGAGGGTCTCCAAGCCTTTTTTCTCTTTCAATTACTTTAAAGTCTCTCTTAGTTACCTTTTTAACCTCCTCTATTACTTCTCTTACTGAAAATCCCCTCCCATATCCACAGTTTAAAACTGTACTTTTACCTCCATCTAAAAGGTATTCCATAGCAAGAAAATGAGCTTCGGCCAAATCCATAACATGAATATAATCTCTTATACAGGTTCCATCACGGGTAGGATAATCGGTTCCGTAAATCTCTAAAAAAGGAAGTTCTCCTTTAGCTGCTTTTAAAGCTCTGATTATCAAATGAGTTGGTTTCCTATAGCTTGGTCCTATTTTTCCTTCTTTGTCAGCTCCTGCTACATTAAAATATCTAAGAGATACATAAGTAATTTCTCCTGCTTTAGACAAATCTTCTAAAATTCTTTCTATCATAACTTTAGTCCATCCGTAAGGGTTAATAGGTTTAAGTTCTGCTGTTTCCGGAACAGGAATTACCTCTGGAATTCCGTAAACTGCTGCTGAAGAAGAAAAAATAAATTTGTTAATCTTTGCTTCTTTCATAGCACAAAGAAGTTTAATCGTATTGCCTACATTATTTTCGTAGTACTTTAAAGGTTCTTTTACACTTTCCTCAACCACTATAGAACCTGCAAAATGCAGCACCACCTCAGGTTGATATTCCTTTAAAATACTTAAAACCTTATCTTTTTGACTTAAATCTAAAATCCAAAGATTACCATATAGAACATGCTTAGGTGAACCTGAGCTTAAATTGTCAATTACTGCTATCTGACATCCTCTTTCTCCTAAAATCTTTACTACATGTGAACCAATATATCCCGCGCCACCAGTTACTAAAACTTTTAACATTCAAATTTTAAAAGAATTAAAATTTTTTTCAGAAATCTAACATATTTTCTTTTTTTTTCAATATGATACAATTTTACCAAATGTCTTCCAAAGGTTTGTGGGTTTACAAATCTCCGCCTGAAGAAACAGTTTACGAATTTTTAAAAGAAGGAGCTTTTTCTCCTTTTTTAGCTAATATTTTAATAAACAAAGGATTTATAGAACCTCGTTCTGCTTATACTTTTATTTATCCTCAAATTTCGGACTTTTCAGATCCCTTTGAATTTCCAGAAATGAAACTTGCTGTAAAAAGAATTGAAAGAACACTTTTAAAAGGAGAAAAAATAGCTCTTTACGGTGATTCTGATACTGATGGAATTGTAGGTACTTTTATCTTATATGATTTTCTTAAAAACTTTACTTCCTCTCTGGAGGTTTTTATTTCTAACAAAGAAAAAGAAGGCTATGGATTTCATCCTCATTATCTGCCTGTATTCAAGGAAAAGAACATTTCTTTAGTAATTACTGTAGATGTGGGCATTTCTGCCCATACTACAATAAAAGAAGCTCAAACTTTGGGAATAGAGGTCATAGTAACGGATCACCACGAAGTAAGTTCTAAACCTGAAACTATAACTATTGGAAGTAAACTTCTACCTCCTTCTTCTCCTTTTTATCCACTTTGTGGAGCAGGGGTAGCTTTTACTTTAATAAGAGCTCTACGAAGTTATCTTTATTATCAAGGTTTTTTTAAAAATAAGGAATTACCTTCTATAAGAAAATATCTAGAATTGGTGACTCTAGCAACTTTGGCTGATATAGTTCCTATTCAGGGAGAAAACAGAATTATTACTTTTTTTGGTTTTAGAGACCTTTCAGAACCTTCCTTTCCTGCTACAAAAATTATGTTAAAAGCTAATAATCTTTCTTTCCCTTTTTCTGAAGAAGAACTTTACTATAAAGTAATTCCACAGTTAAATGCAGCCGGAAGATTAGGACATCCAGAACTCGTTTTTAATTTTTTAAAGTCTAAAACCGAGGAAGAAGCTTATCGTTACTTTTTAGAAATAGAAAAATTAAATCTTAAAAGGCAAGAAAAAGAATCAGAAATTTTAAAAAATATTGAAGAAAACTTTTCAAATTGTGCTATTATAAAAGATTCTTTTTTAATTTTAGAAGTTGAAGAAATTTCTAAAGCTCTCTTAGGTTTAATAGCTAATCGTTTTAAAAAACTTTATCAAAAACCTGTAATGGTTATATCAGTAGAAAATGGCTTAGGTGTAGCTTCAGTAAGGAGTCCAAAAGAAGTTGATTTTTTTGAACTTCTCTCAAGGTGTAAAGAACTACTTCTTGAATTTGGAGGACATAAACACGCTTTAGGTTTTAAAATAAAAAAAGACAACCTTCCTCTTTTAGCGCAAAAAATTGAAAAACTGCTTTCCCAGAAACCTACAGCAAAAACTCCAGTAGGCTTTTACATAGATGCTATAGGTACCATTCCTGAAATCTTAAATCCTGAGGTAAAAGAAGTGTTAGAGCAGTTTCCTCCTTATGGAGAGGCTCATCAGCCACCTCTTATCCTTCTTAAGGATTTTGAAGTAAAAGAAATAAAAATTATAAAAGAAAAACATTCTAAAGTAATTTTAAAGGACCGGGAAAAAGAGCTTAGCGGAATATTCTTTAATCAAGTCCTTGAAAATCCCCATCTGAGAATGTTAGTAGGAATTCCTTATGTAAACTTATATACTCGTAGTCTAGAAATAAAAATTAAAGATGTTAAATAAAAATTTTACCATAAGAGAAGAAAAGGAAATATTGGAAGAAAAGACTCTTTCTCCTCTGGCTACTAAATCTAGATCCTCAAAAGGAAGAGTTTTTTCAGAGAAAGAATGCGAAATTAGAACTTGTTTTGAAAGAGATAGAGACAGAATTCTTCATTCTAAAGCTTTTAGAAGATTAAAACACAAAACGCAAGTTTTCTTAGCTCCTAAAGGAGACCACTACCGAACAAGACTAACTCACACTCTAGAAGTTGCTCAGATAGCAAGAACTATTGCTAGAGCCTTAAGACTAAACGAAACTTTAACTGAGGCCATAGCTTTGGGTCATGACCTTGGACACACTCCATTTGGGCATGCAGGAGAAGAGGTTTTAAACGAAATTTTGCCTCACGGCTTCAGGCACAATGAACAAAGTTTAAGAGTGGTTGACATCTTAGAAAAAGAAGGAAAAGGACTTAATCTTACTTTAGAAGTAAGAGATGGAATTTTAAAACATTCTAAAGGAACAGGTTCAATCCTATGGGAAAATGAAACAGAAAAACCACTAAGTTTAGAAGCCGAAATTGTAAGAATTTCTGATGTAATAGCCTATGTAAACCACGACCTAGACGACGCCTTGAGAGCAGGTTTAATCAAATTTGAAGACATTCCCACGGTAGTAAAAAAGAAACTAGGAGAAACCCACAGCGAAAGAATTAATACCTTAGTTAAGGAGGTAATTTACAAAAATCAAAATTTAAAAGTAAATAGAATTTATTTAGAAGAAGATGTTCTTTCTACTTTAAATGTTTTAAGAGAATTTCTGTGGGAAAAGGTTTACTTTTCACCTTTCGTAAGAAAGGAGTTTGAGAAAGCTAAAAAGATTCTTTGCTCTTTATTTGAATTTTACGAAAAAAACTTTGAAAACTTAGAATACTTTCAAAAAGCTCAAAAATTATTTCCAAATGAAACTAAAGAAAGAATTATAGCAGACTATATCTCGGGCATGACTGACCACTATGCTCTTTCTCAGTATTTAGAACATTTTGTCCCCAAATCTTGGGAGTTTTAAAAATTTTAAAAAGGAGGTTTTAAAAGGCAATTATGAAAAAAATAGGATGGTTTACTACAGCAAAAGACCAGGCAGCTATAAAACTTTTAGAAATCGTTTACTCTCAAATTAAAAGTAGTTTTCTACCTCTTGAAATTGCTTACGTGTTTGTAAGTAAAGAATTAAAAGAAACCTCCATTTCGGATGAATTTTTCAAAAAAGCTCAAGAAATGAATTTAAAAGTAATATCTTTTTCTGCACTCAAGTTTAAACCTGAATTGAGGAAAAAAAATCCTCTTAAGTGGAGAACTCTTTATCACCAAGAAGTTTTAAAGCTTCTTCCTGAAAAAATAGACTTTGGAGTTTTAGCAGGTTATATGTGGATAGTTTCTGATGAATTTTGTGATAAACTGAAATTAATAAATCTTCATCCAGCTTTACCTGGTGGTCCTAAAGGTAGTTGGCAAGAAGTTATCTGGCAACTTATAAGCTGTAGAAGTTCAGAAACCGGAGTCATGATGCATCAAGTAACTCCTGACTTAGACGAAGGACCTCCTTTAAGCTTTGTAAGATTCTCTATAAAAACTCCTGATTTTCTTCCTCTATGGGAAGAAAGTGAAAAAATTCTTTTAAAGTATCACTTAAAAGGACTAAAAGAAATAGAAGGCGAAAGAAATTCTCTTTTTTTGAAAATTAGAGAAGAAGGAGTAAAAAGAGAGTTACCTTTAATAGTTTACACTTTAAAGTATATAGCTGAAAACCAAATAGTTTGGGGAGACCCTACCTTACCTTTAGACCTTACAGAAAAAGTAGAAAACTATTTAAAAACTAAAAATTTTTCTTGAGAAGTATAAAAAACTGTGTTTTAATTTTTTAGTGTAAAAAATAAAAATCAGGAGGTTTTTAATGAAAAAGTTTTTAATGTTAGGAATTGTATTCTTTTTAAGCGGGTGTATGGCTTCTCAAGAAGAGGTTCAAAGTCTTAAAGTAAAAGTTTTGAATTTGGAAACCATGCTGTCTACGCAAGAACAAAAATACCAACAATTAGAAAAGGAAGTTTCTAAAAACTTAGAGGCGAAACTTTTAGACCTAAAAGCTCATCTTCTTTCAGAAGTAGAAGAAATCAAAAAAGAACAAAGTGTACTTTCTAGCAAAATAGAAGACTTACAGTTTAAGTTTGAAGAAAAGGACAAAGAATACCTTGAAAAACTAAAAGAACTTAATTTTAGGATTGAAACTTTAGAAACAAAATTAGCACTTTCTAAACCTTCTGAAAAAACTACTAGTGTTACAAAAGCAGAAAATGTTACCCTAACTGAGAATACCACCCAGGTAATAAATGCAACTAAAGTAGAGAATGCTACTAAATTATATAATGAAACTCAAAAAATTGCTAAAGATACAAAAGTTTTAAATGAAAACGAACTTTTTCAAAAAGCTTACAGTTTATTTCAAAAAGGAGACTACAAAGGTGCTCGCGCTGCTTGGGAAGAATATTTAAAAAAATTTCCTAAGGGGAAATGGGTAGGACAAGCTTACTTTGGAATAGGAGAAACTTATTTTAGAGAAAAAAACTACGAAGATGCTATACTTAGCTATCAAAAACTTATAGAACTTCCCGGAGCTCATCCGCAAAAACCAACAGCTATGTTTAAACAAGCTCAAGCTTTTAAAGCACTAGGAGATTACAAAGCTTATCAAATTTTATTAAAAAAAATAATAAGAGAATTTCCCGCAAGTAAAGAAGCGTTAGAAGCTAAAAAATTATTAACCCGTTAACCTCCCACTAAAAAGAAGTTGTTTTATTTGGAAAATAATTTTAAAAATACCTCTAAAGAAACGGGTTTACATAAAAAAAAACCCTGGCCATAATCACAGTTACTAAACTTTAAAAATTTTAATTGCTCTTCATTTTCTATACCTTCAGCAATTACTTTTATATCCAAAGATTGCGATAACTTTATTAAATTCTTTACTACTTTTTCAACTTTTTCATTTTCAAAAATCTTTTCAATGTAAAATTTATCTATCTTTATGTAGCTTATTGGAAATTCAATTAAAAAATTCAAAGACGCATAACCTGTACCAAAATCATCTAAAGCTAAAAAAAAGCCCAGTTCTGTCAAATTTACAAGAATTTTTCTAATGCTTTCTTCTAAGTAAACTTTTTCAGTAATTTCTAAAACTATAGGAGTATAATTAACTTCTTCTTTTAATTCCTCTAACATGTCCAATAACCTTGGATCTAAAATAGTTTGGCGAGAAAGATTAATAAAAATAGTAAAATTTTCAGACAAATTATTTTTAACAGTTTTTAGCTTTTTTAAAATAAAAAACTCTATATCTTTGATTAAGCCATAGTCTTCTAAAAAACTTAAGAAAAAAGAAGGGGATATTATTTGATTACTTTCTATCATTCTTAATAAAACTTCAAAGCCTATAGGCTTCAAAGAAAGAAGGTCATAAATTGGCTGTAGATAAAAAGTAAATCTATCTTCTTTTAAAGCCTGGAAGTATTTTTCTTTAAGTTCAAGTAAATTTTGTAAATAATT
>JAUQQL010000030.1 GCA_030578315.1 Thermodesulfobacteriota bacterium
ATTTTAGGTGGTTGATTTTAAAAGTATAGTTTATAGATAAACATTTAAAACATTGATTTATCAAGGATTTTAAATGGTTAGGGTTGAAACCCTCCCTAAACCAAAAGGGATTGCGACCATTGTCTTTTTCCACAACCTCTTCGAAAACCTTGATAAGTAATTTTGTTGAAACCCTCCCTAAACCAAAAGGGATTGCGACAAAGGTACGAATCCCACCATTTTACACCCCCCCCTTTCTGTTTTGTTGAAACCCTCCCTAAACCAAAAGGGATTGCGACCATTAACATTTAAACTTATTCTGTACTCATCGTTACCATCTGGTTGAAACCCTCCCTAAACCAAAAGGGATTGCGACCAAATCCTACTCCCATCATCTCACCCCTCCTTTTTGTTTTTTGTTGAAACCCTCCCTAAACCAAAAGGGATTGCGACAAAAAGAAATTCTTTTTCTCTGTGTTCTTTCTGATGAAATTAGTTGAAACCCTCCCTAAACCAAAAGGGATTGCGACTCTTGTGATTTTTTTTTCTGTTTCTTCCTCAAATATTCGTTTTGTTGAAACCCTCCCTAAACCAAAAGGGATTGCGACTCTTATAAATTCCTTCTCCTCTTCTGTTATCGTTATTTTTTGTTGAAACCCTCCCTAAACCAAAAGGGATTGCGACCTATTTCGCAAATCACATTTGCGTCAATTCCTAATCTTGTTGAAACCCTCCCTAAACCAAAAGGGATTGCGACTTTGCCTTTTCTGCGTTTATGTTTAACAAAATTTCGTCATTTGAGTTGAAACCCTCCCTAAACCAAAAGGGATTGCGACTAAGGCACAAAACCGATTCCCATTTTACCCTCCCCCCTTTGTTGAAACCCTCCCTAAACCAAAAGGGATTGCGACATTCCTAGTTTTGAATATATTTCGTAAAAACACCGTGAGATATCTGTTGAAACCCTCCCTAAACCAAAAGGGATTGCGACAAATTCTTTTGCGTTGAGCTGTTCCTTCTGAAATCACTACAACTTGTTGAAACCCTCCCTAAACCAAAAGGGATTGCGACGAAAATATATCTGTGATGCTATTTTAAAGTCTGTACGTTGAAACCCTCCCTAAACCAAAAGGGATTGCGACTTTTTTTGCGCATTTTAGGTAATCGAGTTCTTAAATCTAGTTGAAACCCTCCCTAAACCAAAAGGGATTGCGACATTTCATATTCTTCTTTCTCAGCAGTTGTTGTGATAATTGTTGAAACCCTCCCTAAACCAAAAGGGATTGCGACAAAGTATTTTACCTTCTCTATTTTTACCTATTTTGAAATTGTTGAAACCCTCCCTAAACCAAAAGGGATTGCGACTTTCTACTTCTTCGACAACTAATCGCCAACCTTTTCCAGAAAGTTGAAACCCTCCCTAAACCAAAAGGGATTGCGACTAGTAATCGTAATGCTTCTGTTGTTGAATATAACGATGTTTGTTGAAACCCTCCCTAAACCAAAAGGGATTGCGACTCAAGTTCATCGTCTTTTTCTGTAACTTTTTCAAAAGTTTCAATTGTTGAAACCCTCCCTAAACCAAAAGGGATTGCGACCACTTAATTGGTAGGAAAATCCAATCAACAATTAACTCCACATGTTGAAACCCTCCCTAAACCAAAAGGGATTGCGACCATACCAGGCTGCTTCAATGGTAGTAATCCTTCGGACATGGTTGAAACCCTCCCTAAACCAAAAGGGATTGCGACAAAAACATCTACTAATGTCGACTTTGCAAAATCCTTCTTGTTGAAACCCTCCCTAAACCAAAAGGGATTGCGACCCGATACTTTCAAGATACTTTTTCATCTCTTCATATGCGCTTGGTTGAAACCCTCCCTAAACCAAAAGGGATTGCGACACAACTAATCGCCAACCTTTTCCAGAAACCCAATAATATGTTGAAACCCTCCCTAAACCAAAAGGGATTGCGACAAACTTCAATAAGCAATTTCATTGTTTCTGTATTATTCAACCCGTTGAAACCCTCCCTAACCCAAAAGGGATTGCGACAAACAACCCCTCTAAATCAAAAGGGATTGCGACTTTGGGAAACTTTGGGAAAAATTTCAGTCAGTATAAAATGAATGGTAAGTAAAGTAAAAAAAAACTTGAACCCCCCTACTTAACCCTACTTAAAATTCAACACTCTAATTATAATGACCGTTTAATACATTTTTATTGAAAAAAATTTTTTTTGTATTATTTTTAATATATAAATATATTAAAATTTTGATTTTTAAATTAAAAATGATATCTTCTTGGAAGTTGTTACTCATTTTTATTTTCTTAGCTTTGTCTTTACAAAGCTGCGCTAGACTACCAAAAGATTTTGAAACTATTTCTTTAGATAAAAAAATTGGTCTTTCTGAAGTTTTAGAATCACCTCAAAAATACGAAGGTGTAAATGTACTCTGGGGAGGAAAAATCGTTAACTGCATAAATAAAAAAGAATTAACTTTTCTAGAGATAATGAAATTTCCTTTGGATGCAGATGGAAAACCCAAAGTAGATACTTTTTCTGAAGGAAGATTTCAAGTTGAAACTCCTAGTTTTTTAGATTGTTTTATTTACTCTCCTGGAAAGCTTGTAACTATAGCTGGAGTCGTAAAAGGTTTAAGGGAAGGACAAATTGGAGAGAGAGAATATAAGTTTCCTTTAATTGAAGGAAAAATTTTTCATCTATGGAAAGAAGAAATTAAAATACAAGTTGATATGCCTTTTTATTATCGTTGTTATTGGTGGTATCCTTATTGTTGTTCTTGGTCACTTTATCCTTGTTGGTAATTTTATTTTATTAAGAACCTAGAATTAAAAAACTAATACACAACAACCTTATACGATTTTTTTTCTGAAATAAATAAAATTATAAATAAATAAAAAAGTTTTGCTCTTTTTCTTTAAAAATTGAAATCTTTTAAAAAGGCGCTTTTAAGTGGTTCGGAAGATTATTGATGAGAAAATTTGAGGTTATTTATAAAATCAGTTGGGAAATTTAGCTTATTATAGTGGACTTATACACAATGCTTGACAAAAGTTTAGTTTAGGATTATATTTAATTTTAATTTAAAGAGGGGCCGGTAACTCAGTAGGCAGAGTACCAGCCTTTTAAGCTGGGAGTCGCAGGTTCGAATCCTGCCCGGCCCAGAAAAAGATTAAGTTAGCCCCCATCGTCTAGCCAGGTCCAGGACACCGGCCTTTCACGCCGGCGGCAGGGGTTCAAATCCCCTTGGGGGCGCTTTTTTTCCTTTATGAAAAAGGACTTAGCTGTTGTTCTTTTAAGTTCTGGATTAGATAGTACTGTTTGTGCTTCTATTGCCTCTCAAAATCATGATTTAGCTTTACTTCATATACAATATGGACAAAAAGCAGAAAAAAAAGAATTGGAGTGCTTCCTTAACTTATGTAGTTTTTTTAAACCCCAAAAAAAATTTATAGTTAAGGCTTCCTTTCTTAAAGAAATAGGAGGATCAAGTCTAACAGACCCTAATATGGAAATTCCGTTTTCTGAAAATGCGGGTATACCCCCTACTTATGTCCCTTTTAGAAACGCTTTATTTTTAAGTATTGCTGTATCGTGGGCTGAAGTGATAGGAGCTAAAAAAATTTTTATTGGGGTAAACGAAATCGACTCTGCAGGTTATCCTGACTGTAGAGAAGTTTTTATTAAAACTTTTAATGAAGTTATAAAAGTAGGAACTAAACCAGAAACTCAGATAGAGATAGTAGCCCCTTTATTAAAATTTACTAAAAAAGAAATCATAACTTTAGGAATGAAATTAGGCACACCTTTTCATCTTACCTGGTCTTGTTATAAAGGGGAAAAATTAGCCTGTGGAATGTGTACTTCTTGTAAGCAAAGACTAAAAGCTTTTAAAGAACTTGGAATAAAAGACCCAATTCCTTATGCTACAGAAAGTTTTTGAATGTAAAAGATGTGGAGCCTGTTGCGCTGGAGAAAGCACTGTTTCTCTTTCTCCTCAAGATATTCAAAATATAGCTTCTTTTCTAAAAATTTCTAAAAAAGAATTTTTAGAAAAATATACAGTCTTGAAAGATAAAAGTCGTATAGAAATGAAAACTCAAAATGGATATTGTATTTTTTTTGACCTCTCAAATAAAGCCTGTAAAATACACCCTATAAAACCTTTTAAATGTAAAGAATGGCCTTTCCCTTCTGCAATTTTTCAAGATAAGGAAAATTTTGAAATTATTAAAAACTCTTGTGAAGGATTGAAACATTTTTCTTGGGAAGAAATTAAATTTTTTAAAAATATTGCAAAAATAAAAAACAATAGTAAATTAAAATTAAAATAATTAACAATTAAAAACAAAATGCAAGAAGAAAAATTATTGTTTTATAAAAAATTAGGGATCAAGTTAACTCCTCAAAGATTAGCTATTTTAGAGTATCTAGAAAATAATCGAGAACATCCTTCGGCAGAAGATATATATAATGCTTTAAAGGATAAATTTCCCAGCATGTCCTTTTCAACAGTTTACAATACTTTAGAAGTTCTTACAAAAAAAGGATTAGTAAAGGAATTAGGAATAGATAGCTATAAAAGAAGGTACGACCCTGAAGTACATCCTCATCATCACTTTCTGTGTAAAAAATGTGGAAAAATTTTAGACATAAAAAGTAAATACGAAATTTCTATACCTTTAGAACTAAAAGATTATCAAATAGTGGATTTTCAAATTGTATTTTACGGACTCTGTCCTAAATGTAAATAAGGACTAATAGGAATACAATAATTTTTTTAAAGTTTTTGAAAAATTTCCTTTAACTCTTCTACAGAAAGTACCTTGCCTTGAAAAACAAGTTGTCCATCTACCCAAAGTCCTGGAGGGGTCACAACTCCGTAAGAAGCTATTTGTATCATATCTTTAACATGGGTAACTTCAGCATCTATTCCTAGCTCATCTAAGGCTTGAACAACATTATCATAAAGGGCTTCGCATTTAGCACATCCTAATCCTAAAACTTTAATTTTTTTAGGCATAATAGTCCCCTCCTTTTTAACTTATTAAAACTTCGTAAAAATAACCAAATGCAGCTGAAAATAAAACTACCAAACTTAAAAAAACTAAAGTTTTTTTAACTCCTATAATACTTTTTAAAACCAAAAGACTTGGTAAAGATACTGCAGGACCTGCTAAAAGCATAGCTAAAGCTGGTCCCCAGCTCATACCTGCATTAGTAAGTCCCTGAATAATAGGAACCTCGGTAATTGTAGCGAAATACATAAGAGCAGAAATAAATGAAGCTAAAAGGTGAGTTAAAAAATCATTTCCTCCTAAAATAGTTTTAACATACACTGAAGAAATAACTCCTTCGGTATTAAAACCAAATAAAAATCCTGAGATAAAAACTCCTAACAAAAGAAGAGGAAAAACCTGACGCATTAACAAATAAGAATTTTCAATCCACTCTCGAGTTATTCCACCATTTTGATAAGCTATATAAGAAATTCCTAAAGTTCCTACCAAAAAAGTAATTTCTTTAATCTGAATTACAACTTGAGTAAGAAATACTAGCATCAATAAAAAAGTCACATACTTAATTTTTATTTCAAAAAATAGAACCAATTCCAGAATCAAAAATATACTCAAAAAACTAGTTAAAATCCATTTGTATTTATAAATTATACCCCATATACCTTCTTCTCCTTCCCAGGTAGCTAAAATCAAAATCAATACTAAGGTAGTTAAAAAAATTACTGAAATTTTTAAGCTTGGAGCTTTAAAATGAGAAAGTGAAGATATACTAGCCAAACGACTTTTTTCTTGATTTCTGAAAATAAAATACATTACTATTCCAATAATTAAACTGATAAACACTGCTCCTACAGCTCTAAAAAAACCTATTTTTGGTCCTAAAATTTTAGCTGTAAGTACAATAGCTAGTACATTTATAGCAGGACCTGAGTAGAGAAAAGTAGTAGCCGGCCCTATTCCAGCACCCTGTAAATAAAGCCCTGCAAAAAGAGGAAGTATTGTGCAAGAGCAGACAGCTAAGACAGTTCCAGATACTGAAGCTATTAAATAAGCATAAATTTTGGGAGACTCAGGACCTAAATATTTTAAAATGGATTCTTTAGAAAGAAAAGTCCCTATAGCTCCTGCAATATAAAATGCTGGAATTAAACAAAAAATGGTATGCTCTTTAACATACCAGTGAATAAGTAAAATACCTTCTTTTAATCCTAAAAAAATTCGTTCAGAATGAGGGAAAAAATAAAAAAATAGAAATAGCAAAAAACCTGAAACAATATGCTTCCACTCTTTCTTTAAATTCATAATTAACCTCCTCTTGCTTTATCAAAGATTTGATATACTGGAAGCGTATTTTTTACTAAGTCTAAAAGACTTTTAGTTTCTTCATCTAACTTGCTTAAAACCGAAATAATTGTTTTATAAAGAGTTTCAGTTTCTTTGTTTTCAAAGGATAATTTATAAATCTGATAATTTTTGAACTTCTGAACATCTACTAAACCAGCTTCTTGCAGTTTTTGTAAGTGTTTAGTAAGAGTAGGTTGAGAAAGATTTAAAAACTGACTAAGTTCACATACACAACAAGGTCTTACAGATAACATAAGTAAAATTTTAAATCTTGTATAGTCTGAAAAAGTCTTAAGTTTTTTTACCAAAGTTTTCAAGTTCATAGTAGTAAGTTTATAATATATCAAAAATTAAATAAATGTCAATATAACAATATAGCTATAGATCTTATGTTTCGTTACTTTTACACCTTCTTTTAAGACATATGAAAAAGAGTTAAATTAGGAAGACATTTCGTTTAATATAAAATTTGCGGCTTCAAGAAGGTTTTTAGCTATAAAATAAGGCTTGACATTCTTTTGAGGAAGCACGTACTGTAGTTCTCCTTTTCCATAACCGGTTAAAACTAAAATACCTTTCATACCAACATTTTGAGCTAATTCCAGGTCTATACATTTGTCTCCTATTACATAAGACTTAGATATATCTATAGAATAAAAAGATAAGGCTTTTTCGATAAGTCCTGTTTTAGGTTTTCTACAGTGGCAATTTTCAGAAGGGTGATGAAAACATACTAAAAATTCTGTAATTTCTACTCCGTACTTTTTAAGTCTTTTTTTAATAAGGTTGTGAATCTGGTCTACTAATTCATAAGGAAAATAGCCTCTTGCAGGACCGCTTTGGTTAGTCACTATAAAAAGCTTAAAACCTGCTTCTTGAAGTTTCTTAAGAGCTTGTGGAACTCCCTTTAAAATTTTTAGTCTTGAAGGGTGATTTAAATAACCTACTTCTTCGTTTATAGTTCCGTCCCGGTCTAAAAAAATCGCAGGAAAACTTTGACTTTTGAAATTCATGAGTTACCTCCTTTTCAATAAGCTCCTTTTCCAGTTATTACTGCTAATGGAGTTTTAACTAAGATGTACAAATCAAGCCATAGAGACCAATTTAATACATAGTAAGTATCCATTAAGACTCTAGTAGGATAATCAATTTCATTTCTTCCCATTACTTGCCAAAAACCAGTTAGTCCTGGTTTTACTTGAAAATAAATTTCTTTAAATTCTTTGTAATATAAGTTTAATTCCTCTTCAGTTACTGGTCTCGGACCTATAAGACTCATTTCCCCTTTAAGAATATTTAAAAACTGAGGAAGCTCATCTAAAGAAAATTTTCTTAAAAATTTACCCATCCTAGTTATCCTCGGATCTTCAACCAACTTTCTTTTTTTATTCCATTCCTCACTTAATTCTTTACTTTTTTCAACTAAACTTGCAATTTTTTTTTCTGCATCAACAAACATGGTTCTAAACTTGTAAATTTTTATTTTCCGTCCTTCTTTTCCAACTCTTTCTTGAACGAATAAAACAGGTCCAGGACTATCAAGTTTTATAAGAATAGCTATAAATAAACTTAAAACTACAACCACTGGAAGAAAAAAAAGAGTAATCAAAAAATCTAAAAAATTTTTTAAAAAACAATTAAAAAAAGAGTGAATGTGATTCTGATACTTAAAAATTATACCTTCTGAACCAAAAAGAGGTATACTTTCTATTTTTAAAAAACTAACATTTATGTTTTTATTACTTTTAGGAATAAAGTAGATCTCTGGAGCAAGCCTTTGAACCTCGGTTAAGAATTTTAAAAATTCTCTTTCATGTTCAAATATATCCAAACAGACCAAAAGACCATCTGCAAGTTTAGATTTCAGAGACCTGTTTAAATACTTTAAAGGCTTTATTTTAAAAAAGTTGTTTGGTGGCACTTTAAAGAACTGATTCTTATCAAAAAATCCTGTTACTTTATAACCCAGTACTTGAGAATACCGATTAAGAAACTTTACTACATTTAAAGAAGTTTCATTTACTCCTACCAAAAAAAGTTTCTTTACTCCTATATTTTTATTAATTAAAAAAGATCTAAAAACAACTCTAAAAAAAGGTAAAAAAAGAAGCAGAAATAAACCACTTAAAATTATAGTAATTCTAGAAATTTCTCCGCTTTTTTTTGTTATTCCTGCGATAAAAAAAACACCAAAAAACCACAAAAAAATAGATTTTAATATTTTTTTTACTTCTTCAAGATAAAAAAAATGATTAGTGTAAAGTCCCTCACAAGCCAAAATTAAAAAAAGAAATCCGGGAATCCAGAAAGTATTAAGCCAAAAATAAGCAAATGGAAACATTGAAAAAGGAAAAAGTTGTGGCCAAATCTCTTCTAAAACAATTCTTAATTGATAAGCTAAAGAAAAAGATATAAAAAAAGCTAAAAGATCTCCTAAAAAGAGAACTACTAAAAAAATAACTTTTTTTCCTAATAAGTTACTCAAAATTCTTTTATTCAAGAAGTTTTTAAAGTTTTTTAACTATTTTAATTATTAAAAAAGTTAAAAAAAACTTTTAAAATTTATCAACCATCTATAAAGCTAGTAATTCTTTTAAGGTTTTACTAAAAATTTTCAATAACTACCTCACCGAAGATATTTTTTAACATATTTATAGTTTCTTGAGTTAAATTACAATTTTTTCCAATAATACAAGATATTTTTTTATACCTTTTTCTTCTCAATAAATCTTCATCATTTCCTATTTGAATACAAAAACGCTCCACATCCTCATCGGAGGCCTGTAAAATTTCAATCTGGTCGAAATCAAATAATTTCTTAAACTTGAACCAATTGATCTTTAATGTTTCATTTTCTAATATTTTATCTTTTGTTAAGTTAAGATCAAGTACTACAATAATTTTAATGTTTTTAAAATCTTGAAAATCTCTACTTTGATAGCAAGAACGGCACCCATAAAAGGTTATATAGGTTTGATTTTTTATTTTAACTTGATTAGCTCCTACGTGGACTATACATTTAGGACAAATTAACCGATCTACCTTAGAAGCGAGTCTTTCTTTTGTTTCATAGGCTATACTTTGTAAGAGATGAATTATAGTATTTTTGATAGGAGAGGGATTATATAATTTTTTAATCAAAGGTTCTACAACTTCTCCCCCTAAATACAGGAGAGTATGTCGGGCAAGAAATCTTTCTTGCCAATCTGGGCTTTCTAAATTTAGAATAAGAACTTCTGAAGAAGGAGGCTCAGCCTTGTTCTTATCAAGCAAGGACAAGGTTTCGATCCAGTCTTTACTCCAAGCTTTATAAAGAGCTTTTTCTACTTCAAAAAGAGTAGGTCTTTTTTTCCACCAGAACCAGAGGATCCTCCCGTAGTCTATCCATTTAAGATTTTCTCCTTTGTTATTCCAGACTAAAAAAATGTAAAAAACTCCCATGACTAAGCCAAAAAAGAACACGAAAATTACTCCCAAAACCGAACCTCCACTTAATTGTTCAGAAGAAATTTTACTAAAAGGAGAAAATTCTAATAAAGAAAATATTTCTAAAATTAGTCCTCCACCTAAACCTCCTACTATTCCATAAACCATTCCTATAATCATTCCTCCTATTAATACTCCAAAAATTCCTCCAAATAGGCTTCCTAAAAGAGGATTAGCTAAATTAAAGCTAAGTGAATTTCCCAGATCTATCTTCATTTTACAGAAAGGACTATAAAAAAAAGTATAAAGAAATCCTACTATAGAAGGGCCTATAAAAAGAACTAAAGGTTCAACCCTAGGCACCATACACAGTAGAAAGCGTTTCCAGGTCCATAAGTTAAAAGTTAAAGTCCAAATCAGAAATCCAGTAAATATTCCTCCAAATATTCCTCCTAAAATAAATTTTTTATCCCAGACTAATTTCCATTCTTCCACAATAAAAAATACTTCTTTGTTAGCTATTAAATTACCTATAAGGAGACCTCCTGTTAAGCCAAAGTATAATCCTCCTAAAATTATCAAAACTAGTATTACAGGAATTTTAACAGGTCTATCTGCTACTAACTCAAAAAGCTTTTGAGCATAGGTCCTGTCTTCGCAATTTCTCCATTCTCTCCAAATAATATTTTCCCATTTTTGTTCTGGTGTCTTTACCACCACTTCCACCATGGAGTAGGTTTTCCCATAAGCCAGAAAAGTGGATCAAAAATTCTTCTCGGAGTAATAGCTACAGCTAACTTATCACCCTGAGGATTGGCACCAAGAGCTGAAATAATACAAAAATTTACAGCTTTAAAGTGAACTTCGGCTGCGTTAAGAAATTCGTGAGCATTTAAAACTTTTCGCGTAAAATAACTAAGTTCTTTTGAAATCTCTTGCATTTTTTTATAATAGTTTTTTATATTAGAGAGGCCATCCAATGTGCCTTCTCTTAAATATTCAATTATGTTAGAAAATTTATCTAAATAATTACTAATTTTGTCAGCTTTGGTATAAACTACAACTAATTCTTGGTTTTTAGTTTGTCCTCCCAAAGCACTCATTCCAATTATATAAGTGTTAAGTAAATTGTGCATATCCATTCCTATGTCTTCCATATCATTTATACTCAATAAAAATAGAACTTTTTGAGCTCTTTTAACGAAACTTGCAAATTGAACTAATTGAGAAGCCTTTTCAAAAGCCTCACCACTTGTGTCATAAAAAAGTAAAGTTCGATTAGGATAAGTAGGAATTCCTTGTAATCTTATGATAGTTGGACGTGGAAAGTTTTTAGGAGTTGACTCAGGAAGTAATCCTTTTTCTAACATATTTACATTATTTTGAACAATTTCCAAACTTTCTTCATTAAGACACATAGTGTGAAACCCTTTCCAGAATCTACTCAACTGCTGTTTTCTCAGAGCATAAAACAAAGTTGCAAAATAAACTGTTTTTCCGTGACCGCGAAATCCTATGGCATTAACTACTACTGGAGGATATCGCCTATATTCTTGAACATACAATACCGGTATAGTTTCTTTACATTCCGGACAAACATAGGATACTTTAATTCCTTCTAAACTTTCTTGAAAAACCACCTCAGAAAGACAAAAAGGACAAAGCATACTTTTCGATCACCTCTTTAACATATTTTTTAGTTTAATAAGCAGTTCATCAAATCCTAATCCAGTAGTTAAAAAACCTTCACTACTTACTACCAATTCTATCTCTCTTAAAGGTAAATCTACAAACTCTTGAAGATGTTTATATACCGGAGTTAAAAAGTAAACTTTTTGATTTTTGCTTCCTCTCCATAGCAGAGGAGCTCTCATTTCAGAAATAAAAGGTCCATCTATTAAAATGTCTAAGTTAGATAAAAGTCTTTCTATCCAGCGATTTTTAAGGCTTTTTAATTCTTGAAAGGTATATCCAGTATAACACATTATCGTTAAACCCACATTTTTAAGTCTTTCACTTAATAAAGCTAATGCTTTAGCTTGAAGCATAGGTTCTCCACCAGTAAAGGTAACTCCTTCAATTCCCTTAACGCGTATTATTCTTTCAAAGACCTCATCTATACTTAAAACCAATTTTTTAACTAAAGGTTGAAACTCTGGATTTATACATCCAGGACAGTTTATAACACACCCCTGTAACCACAGCACAAACCTTTCTCCAGGACCATTAGCTATAGACCGTTCTTGAAAAGCACCTATATTAAGATACAACTTTTCTTTTGTCATATAATTTTTTACTTTATTTTGTTAAAAATTGACTTTAACCAACACTTTATTCCTTTTTCTTCCTTCGGAGGCAAACTATTAAACACTTTATCAAGAGTCTCTTTAAAAGAAGCTGAAACTTTAGGCTTTTCCATAGTTAAATCTTTGACTTTTTTAATAACTTGAGGAGACCACTGGCTAACATATGGAATTAATAAATCTAAAGCACTTCCTTCTCCTATTTCTAATAAAGCTTTCACTATGGAGGACCAGTCTCTTTTTTGAGGTATTTCTTCCGAAAGATATAATTTTAAAAATAATTTACCTTTTTCAGGAGCTACCAGATAAGCCGGATTTATCAGTTCATATTTTAAAGCTGTCTTCACAAATTTTGAATATTCTTCAATATCTAATTTTTTTAAATACTTACTTAACTCTTTATATTCTTTTTTCCAGCATAAATAAAATAACTTTAAGGGATGATATCCTACTTCGTTTAAAATCTCCCCTAAAGCTTTTAGTTCTGACTGAGGAGGAGAGTTATAATTCTGCAAGGAATAATTTTCTAAAAGTATATCTAAAAGCTCTTCAGTGGAAAAACCTTCTCGTAATTTTTGGAAAAGTTTTGTAGAAGAATAATTTTCTAACACAGAATTAATTACTTTATTGACAAGAACAAGGGGTAGTTTTTCTAAAATTTTTTCCATAGTCATAGAAAAAATTTTATCTGAATTTGCTTCAAAAACAGAATGTATTATTTGAGGAGAAATTTGACTAAGTAACGAAGAATCTGAAAACCTTTTATCAAGCCACTCAGATAAAATAAAAGCTAAATCTTTGAAAGAATTTATGGTAAGGAAGTTTTTATTTTCAAGTTCTTTTAAGAGCCACCTTTCATAAGCGTTTTCTATATTCTTATCCAATTCACTAAAAACTTCACCAGAGTTAACATTGACTATTACAAGATTAGGTTTAATCGGGGAACTAAAAAGTCCTACACCCCAATAATAAGTGGATACAAGGTTACATCGATAAAAGTAGGTATCAAAAGTACAGTATTTAAGAAGTTGCGTAGGTACTACATAAGTAGCTAATTTAAGAGCCATCTCGACTTCTTGGGGTTCTCCAAGAAAAACCACAGTTTTGCGTTCATTCATAAAATTCTTTCCACGAAAAGCAAGCAAGGCAAGCTTTTTCAAGTTTTCGCCTTTAAAAATAAAGAAATTTATTTCTACAGATTCAGATAAATCAGATAAATCAATTACCAAATTTGGAATATTTCCCGTTTCAAAATTTCCTGATTCTAAAGCCTCTTTTAAAGTTTTTATAAAAAAATTTTTTTGAAATATTATCCAAGGATTTATTTTATAATTTAAAAAATCCTCTTCTCTAAAAATTAAAGCATGAGCTAAATATCTTCCTTTTCTACCTAATTGGTCAGGTTCAGGTAAGGGTACAATCTGAGCTAAAACATATTTATTGGTAGAAGTTACAAAAAAAATTTTTTTTATATACTCCTTTTCTGAAGGAAAGTATACCAATCTTTGTTCTATTTCTTCCACTTCTTTTTCAGAGAGAAACTGATGAGAATAAAAGAGGGTTTGAAACCCTGCTATTCTTCTTGGGGATTGTTCCTTTTCAACATTAGCATAAATTTGTTGTCCAACTATAATTTGATTCATACTTTCTAAAATCACTCCTCCTTTTTAAAAAATTATTTTACCAATCTAAAACCAAAATAAAAAAGTCTTTCATTTTCTTTCAAAGGCTGTACAATATCTCTTAAAGGGTCCCACAAATTAGGATAAAAAGAAGGACGAGGAACCCCAACTCCTATATACCTATCTCCTTCTCTTACCCACTCTACTAAACCATAATACATCATGGTCACATCAAGCCAATTTAATTCCCTTCGGGGTGTTTTATAAATTACTTCATAAGTAAGTTGTTCTAGTAGTCTTTCAATTATGGTTCTAGCTTGTATAGACTTACTTTGTAAAATAATTTCTTCTAAAATTTTTCTTTTAAAAGGAATTTTTTTTAATTCATAATAAATTTCTCTCCACTCTTTAAGAGTAGGTAGTCTAAAGTTATTTCCAATCCACTTTATAAAAAACATAATCTCTGAAGGTAATATTCCAGTGATAAAAAGCTTTTCTCGATTTTCGGAAGTAAAGGTTCTATAAGAAACCCTTGAATTTATGCTAAGAATATTTTCGTACCAGCTATCACCAAATTTTTGAAATTCGGCTAAAAATCTTTCAAATTGCACCTTAGTAACTGGTAAAAGTTGAACATAAAGTTGAGAGACATAAATAAGAGGAAAGCCAGTTTTATCAAAGGACCACTGCATAAACCCATTCCTTAAGTTTATAGTAAGGAGTTAATACTTGAGAAGTAGCTTCCCAAAGATGTTTCTCTTGATTGTATTTATAAATCAAAGCTTTTCTTCCTTCACGGATAGCCACAGCATTTTTGTCAATCAATAAAATATTGGACTTATATTTTTGGAAATACACCTTTTCATCTTTCTGATGAAAAAGAACAAAGCCACTAACTTTATAGTTCTCTAAAGAAGAGTAAATCAATTCTCCTAAAATTGAAGAAGTGTTTAGGCAATATAAAGTGTCCCACTCATGAAGTTTTTTACAATGAGGACAAAGAAAAGGCTTACCTAAGATAACTTCTTTAAATATTTTTTCATCTTCAGAACTTAATAAAATCAAGTCTAAATCCTCTTCAGCTTCTTCTTCCACTTGTTTAATAGGTATTATTAATTCTTGGCCACTGGCATAACTAATTTTAGCTTGAGAAAGGGAATCAGAATCAATTAAATATTCTAAAGCAATAGAATATGTATCAAGCTTATTTGCTATTAAATGAACTTCTCCGTTAACTATATTTAGAGAATAACCTTCATTTGACCACTTAAGTGGCATAAAACCATATCCAAAAATTTCTACTCTTATAATAGGGTCATATAAATAAGTATAAATTTGTTGAACTGAAGGATAAAAAATTTCTTCTGCTAAAAAATTATCACCTTGTAAAGAGTCTTTTACACTTATTAAAAGTGTTTGTTTTAGTAGATTAGTATCTACCCAATCTTCAAGGTCAAAAATTTTTCCAGAACCAATAACCAAAATGTTAAAAATATCGTGCTCACGAGAAAGCTTTTCAAAAATAGGAGTTATTACACTTATACGATTGCGATTTTCTTCAAAAAGTTTAGAACTTAGTTTCTCAAACTGAGAAATTTCAAAAGAAGTAGAATTCCCTAAAAAGTAAAGTTCTCCCTCTATATCTTTAGGTAAAGTAGCAATTAATTGATTAGTAAGAAAAGCAATTTCATTCCAATAGGGACTAGCACTTTCAGAGGCGTCTAAAATGAAAATAATTTTCTTAAAACTTTTTATTTCAAGTTTTCCTTTTATTAAGGTTAAAGCCATTTAAATCAACTTAAAAAATTACTTTTACTCCTTGTTCTGAAACAGTTAATAAAAATTTTAAATTTCGTTCATTGTTATGCTCTGCTCTAAGAACTGCTTTAGCTAAAGGTATCATTATTTCACTTTCTATAGCATTAGCGATTCCTCTTCCACCATACATGGTCATTTGTTCTCCATATTTATTTACAAGCCATTTAGCCACGTTTTCTTCAAATTCTACTTTATAATTAACATTACGGTATTTATCCTCAAATTCTTCCTTTATTCTTTTTAGATGAGTTTGAACAATTTGAATCTGAACCTCTGGAGTATGAATGTAATTAAAAGGAACTATATTATTACCAATTCTATTTAAAAGTTCAGGTCGAGAAATTTCAGAAATAAAGAAATTTTCTACTGCTTTAATAAAATGTTCTCTAATTTTTTTCTTTTTCTCTTCGTAATCTAGACTATAATCGTTTATAATTTTTTCCAAATTTTCCCTTTCTTTTATAGGAACTCCACGGGAGTCTGTAGTTCTAGTACCTATATTAGAGGTAAAAATAATTACCGTCTCGGTAAAAAAAACTGTTTGTCCCTGACTATCAGTTAAACGTCCATCATCCAAAATTTGTAAAAAAATGTCCATAATTTTAGGATGAGCTTTTTCAATTTCATCAAATAAAATAACAGAAAAAGGTTTCTCACGAACAGCGTTAGTAAGCATTCCTCCTCTTTCATAGCCTACATAACCTGGCGGAGAACCTATAAATTTAGAAACTGTATGTTCCTCTTTGTACTCGCTCATATCAAATCTTAAAAAAGCCTCTTCAGTACCAAACAAAAATTTGGCAAGTTTTTTAGCTACCAAAGTTTTTCCTACCCCTGTTAAACCCGCAAAAAAGAGAACTCCTTTAGGTTTAGATGGAGTATTACTTGCAATACCTGACAGTCCTGCTCTTGCTAAACAAAGTACATCTATTACTTTACTTATAGCCTCTTCTTGACCTTTTATCCCTTCCTCCTCTACAAACCAACGAAGTGCATTGTTGAGTTTTTCTATACTTAATTGACCCCAATAATCTTCTTGTTCTCCAAGACGATATTTATTAACCAGCCTCCTTACTTCCCGAACATTTAAATTTTTATGAGTTTTTATTTCATTAGCAATATTTTCTAAGTCTCTAAGAAAAAGGCCATCTGTTAAATCAGCAATAAGTTCTAAATGCTCAAAAGATTCTCCTAAACAGTGTTTTAAATAAGCTATCCTATCAATTTTGTTAGGCATCGGTATTGACAAAATACAAGTTTTGGGTGAATTTATGTAAAGTTCTATTGGAACCATGGTGTCTTGTAAAGCAACCAGGACTAATCTATGATTAGAGGTAATATTTTCTATAACCTTCTCTAGCCAAAGAAGAACTTGCTTTTCCTCTTCGGTATAACCTGTTTGTTTATAAGCTACTAACTTGTCCAAAT
This sequence comes from Thermodesulfobacteriota bacterium, assembly GCA_030578315.1. Lineage (GTDB taxonomy): Bacteria > Desulfobacterota > Thermodesulfobacteria > Thermodesulfobacteriales > Thermodesulfobacteriaceae > Thermodesulfobacterium. The sequence goes on from JAUQQL010000030.1 coordinate 16,964, forward strand.
AAAAGACTACTACAAATTTACTCCGATCTGAACTAGAAAGTTCTCTTTTCCATCTGGAAAAAACTCTCGAAGGTGGTTCTATTTGGCGAAGAAGACCCGGCTCTCTTTCTGAAGTCTCTTTTTCTACTTTTGGTTCAGTTTCTAAAAGTTCACTGTCAGAATTTGGATTATAAGAAGAGATTTTTAGATTAGTAGTCCAAATTTCACGGCGTTCTTTAGAAACCACATCATAAAATACTATTTCAGAAAAATTTATATGGATCTTTCGGGCAACTTCTCTTAAAAGACTAGTTAAGTTTTCATAAACCCTTCTATACTCATCAATATACCTATCACGAACATTTCCGTGTAAGATCAAAACTGGCTTTTTCTCTAAATTACTAATTAAGTTACGAATCCAAACTGACACTTAGCTTTCACACTAAGTAAATTTAAATTTTTGAAATAATTTATTTTTCCATTTTCATCACTGCATCTCCTGGAAATTCCATTTCTCCTTTTTTAATAAGCTTGGGAGGTCTTATTCCATCTTCATACTTAAATTCGGTTTTAATTCCATATTCCTCTTCTAAAAATTCTGAAAGTTTATCAAATTCTTCAAAGCATTTATCTTCAGAAGCTTCTGAAAAACTAGTAATATTATCAAGAGAAAGAGCAAATTTTATTTTCCCACGGTCAAAAGTATCTACAATAAATAAAATTCTACTTCCTCGGTCTCCCTTTTTTTCGTAATAAGGAGCAACCACCTCTTCAAATCCCATCTCTTTACAAACTTGTCTTAAAGCTTTAAGAAGATAAAGCCTTTTCTGATGTTTATTTTCTTGAATCTGAGAAAATTCAATTTTATCTTTAAGTTCTTTAAATAAACTTTCAATCTTAGAATATAAGGCAGCATAATCTTCTTTCTCTAAAAGCTGATACCCTTCTTCTATTTTTCTCTTCCAACGCTTTATATCTTCTTCCTCACACCAAAGTTTTAAAACTCTAATATTTTGAAAATAAAACTGTTCTAAATCTATTAATTTTTTAGTCAATTCTTTCCCCATTTCATCTGCTTTTTGAGTAAAACAAAAAGTTAAAACTTCTTTTAGATTCCTCCCTTTTTCGGCTATTTCTTTAAATTGAAAATATATCTTTCTAAGAATTGATATTTCAGTATCCATATTTAAATCTTCTATAACCGGAAGTTCTAAAGTTAACCACTCTTGAGTTTCCTTTACTTCTTGAGAGAAAGTTGTTCTCAATCCTTCTGAAGTATTAAGAAGTAAGCTCTCAAGATATTCTCGAACAATTTTTATCTCCTTTTTCAAATTAGAAATTTCTTGAAGTAACTCAATTTTTTCTTCTTTTTCTCTCTCTAAAGAGTACTCTGAATATTTCAATCCACTCATTATTTAGAACCTCCTAAGATAAAAATAAGAAAAAATCTAAAAAAGAAAATTTTTAAAAATAAAGTCTAAAAATTTCTTTTATTTTTTAAAAAAGACAACTATACACTTTGAAAAAAACTTGAAATTTTCCCATAAGTTAAAAATTTCACCTCCCTTTTATTTTATTATAACAAATCTATCAACTTGTCAAGTTTGTGTACAAGACTCGTAATTTCCAATTGACTAAAAGATAATATCGGAGTATTTTTTATACTCTACATCGGTAGCTTTAAACTTCTCTATGGCTTACCACACTACTTTTCTTTTAATTATGTCAAGTTCTCTTAAATAACTTTTAGTTTTAGTTTTATAGAAATTAATTTTTGATATTTATCTTGTTCGCTCTTGAGGTATTGGATTATATCTTTTATTTCTTTTATCTGTAAATCATAAATCTCATTTATAAAACTTTCCTCAGTAAAATCATTTAATATAAACTCTCCTTTGATGATCTGAATTTCATTTCATTTAAGTTGGCAAGCAGTAAGAGCTTTACCAAAAAACTTTATCTTACCTGCCCACTTTACTGCCTTTTCCCCACTTACGAAATAATTTCACCAATCCCATCAAACTTTTATCGAACATCTTCATTACTTTCTCTCCAAAAACTGCTCCAGCTTGAATCAAAGATTTTATTAACTCCGTATTCAATTGTCCGTGAAAATCAATAGATTGTCTAACTTCTTTTTCTACAGTATACACCGACCAATATCTATTCGAGTGCCACTTAGGTGCATATTTTCCACTTTCCACTTTTTCGATCACTTTATTAGTTGTTACAAATATCGTAAATCCCATCTCCATTCTTATTAGTTTCCTTTTTAGGCTTTCTATTATCTGTCCTTTAACAGGAAATTTCATAGCTATAGAAAACATAAGAACAACAATTGGAAAACTATTAGGTGCTGATACATGTCACTTAGTGGGATTTATTTCACCTAACACACCTCAGTGTAAAAACATTTTTAACGAAGAACTTAGAACCTTATTCTCTCGTACAAAAGAAATTTACACATAGATGGAAGGAGAATTTGGTTTGAGAGGCTACTTAAAATAAAGATCTATGGAGGATACCCTTGTCAAAAGTTCTAAAATAAAAGTTTTCATGTTTTGGTATAGGAAAATGTGCTTCATATGCCTGCCAGCGAAACTTGGAGTATGTTAAACTTAGTGTATTTAAAGACCGAAGTAAGAAAGTTGGTTTAATTCCTGATAGGAATGTTTATTTTATAATTCTTGAAAGGCTATCTAAGCAAAAAGATTTTACTAAACTTTCTGAACTCCTAAAAAAAATTTCACATGAGTGAGTATAACAAGATAAAGGAAATAGAAAGAATTTAAGCCTTTAATTTTTCATTTAGAAGTTTCCCTTTAGCTGTAATTTTTATCCGATAAATTCTTTTAAATTCGTCCTGGTCTACTGTTATCAATCCGTATGTAGACAATCTTTCTATTTCATTAGGTGCATCTAAATACAATTTTTCTGCATCTTTACCTGAAAAGAGAGCAAGTTCGTTTAATTTTCGTAAAATCTCTACTTCTCTTCCTTTAGGAATATAGAAAAGTGGAGGCAAAAATACAACCTCATTAAACTCTTCATTCATGTAATAAACCTCTGCATCTACTAAAAATGCTGCTAAAGCTGTAGCAACTACATGTGCTTTTAGTCCCCCTGTTGGATTAAAATATACCTTGTAACCTTCTTCTTTTTTCTTTTTAGCAAGATAGATTAACCTATCAAGAAGTTCAGAAATACCTTTTCTAAATTCATCTATAGCATATTTTTCATCAAATCTTGCCTCCCAAAAGTATCCACTTACCTCAATAGGTGTATACAGTCTAAAACCTAATTCTTTTAAATATGCTTCTATTACTCTTCTGCATAGTTCATTAGAATTTGTCTTTGTCCCAAAGAGATAAACTTCAATATCATCAGGATTTTTATCTTTAACGACTCTTAAAAAGGTGTTTAGTTCTGCTGAGTTTTTGTATGGGGCAAGTTTAACAAATTCTTTAAGTCTATTGATTTCTGTCGGATCTTGTAACAACATTTTCCAATAATCTTCATCTACTACTTTTACCTCTTTCGGCAATATACCTGCATTCTTAGCATTAGATAAAATGGAAAGGCCACTACTTATAATGTGAAACTCCTTCATTTTTAAACCTCCTCCTAAGTTTCGAAAAGTCCATATCCTAAAGCTGTTTTGGCACCTATTCCGTGTTCTTTTAATGCCTCTTTAAGTAAGCTTTCTGCTATATTTAATAAATTATCTTCGTAAGAAAGTAAATAGAATTGAAATTTAGTATTTTCAACAGTTAAAAATTTTATAGGATTAGGATTCTGCCAGTCAGCTGGCGGTTTATCTCCGGAATAATATTCAGGATAATGAACATTCATTATATCAATTTTTAAGTTAATGTTATCTACAGGATAGGCATCCATAAAAATTACTTTACCTGCCTGTTTTTTAGTGCCAAAGATTTCAATTAAGTCTTTAAAATCTACACCATCTACATTGAGTTCAATATACGCTCCATTATCAAGAGCATCTGAGACCGATTTTAAAGACTTTTTAAAATCTTCTTTATCCTTCTTTGCCTTTTCTTCAGCAAGCTTTAAAACAGTCCAATGTTTTGTGATGCCCTTTATAGCACTTCCAGGGATATAGGGGATTCCATAAATATGGTGAAGTGTCATTGAGGTCTCTTGAGGATGAGCTGAACCAAGTCCAATTACAAGACGCCAAGGACAGCGAGCAACGAAGGATTTAGAATTAAAACCTGAGTTTTTTAAAAATTCAACCAATCTATCTCTTCTTGCTGCAATCTGATTTATAAAATTTCTATTCCATCTAAATTTTTGAATATCTTCATTTATTTTTACATTTATTCTTCTTTTCCAATTTACAATTTTAGGTAAATTAAAAAGATAAACGAAGTTATTTTCATCAGTAAACTGTGAAAAAATTAAAAATAAATTAAAAGTATCACTTGGCAAATATTTATTACCTAAATTACTCATTGAAAAATTAACACTCATTCTTCTCCCCCTTCCCCTTCAATCATTCCTTCAGCAAACTTCTTAAGCCAATTTAAGAAAGCAAGAACTTCTTCTGTTATATATCTATACTCATGTGAGTCACGAGTAATAACCCATTCAATGAGATCGTTTTCATCTTCAGGCATTTTTATTCTGGCGGTTGAATCACTTTTTAGGTAATCAGTTAGTTGCTTGTATATTAAATCATAGGCATTTCCCTCTTCCTTTTTTGCATAAATAAAAGCAAGAGTTTGACCAAGACCGTTTGAAAGAATCATCTGCGAGATTTTACGGATATAGGAACGATATTCTTTCTTTTTTTTATCATCTAAGTTATTTACTGCATTTTTTACACACCTATACGCAAATTCAGCTCTTCCTTTTTCAAGTTTTGTAATTATAGTCTCCTTCTCAGACATACTGTAGCCTCCTTTTTTATTTTGAAGTGTTAGACTTTAAAATGTTGGCTCTCATAAATCCCTTTCCTATAGTTTGATTTCCACCTATTTGAATTACTGGAGGAAGACCTTTTTCAAAAAATTCAGAAACAAGTTGAGCCTCTTTATCTGGGGAATCTGCTTTAAAAATTCCTTTTTGCTCGTCTTTCTCTACCCTTGGAGAGGTAAACATGACAAGTGAGTAAAGAATAGTATCCTGAGGAAGATATTCTTCAGTCCACAAGGCACCGGATGCAACTGTCCCTGTTTTATTATCAATTTTTGTCCTTGTAATAACCTCAGTTGATGTCTTAACAAATTGCTCAAAATCGTCATCACTAAGAATAACAAGGTCTTTTTTCAACTTTTCACGCCAGAAATCATAATTATTATCTTTAGGAAAGACTGCATTAGCAAACCATTCTGCTATTTTTGAAGTAATTTCGTCTTCTCTAACTTCAAAAGTAAATTCTTCTAATACAATCTTTGATGAAATTGCAATATTCGTTTGTTTAGGTAAAGTATTCTCTAAATTTTTAAAATTAGAAAAACTAAAGCCCTGTATTCCAACAAACTCTATCTCTTTCTTAAATCTCTCAAGAACCATAGGGCAGGTAATCCATGCAAATACCCCTTTTAAGGACTTTACAGGAAATAGCAAAATCCGTGCATCCGTTATTGTCAAAGCCCCAGCATGAGCTTCCTCTCCTTCTGGACCAAAAACAAGGAAAATCGCTTCATCAAATTTAATTAGATTTTTACCATCTTTATTAGTTTTCCTTACTTCTATCAATTTATTGCTCTTATCTTTAACTTTTAATGTCCAAGCCTTTGAGATATCTGGGAAACTTTTTGTAAGTTCATTCACCTTGTCACATGCGATTAATTTACTTTCATTATTTTCAAATACTCTATATCTCTCAAAAGCTTCCCTAATGCAACCCTTTAGCCCTGAGCTTTCAATCTTTGGAAAACCTGTATATCGCTCTCTTTGAATAGGTAAATCAACTATTCCAACTTCGCTTCCACTACCTGCATGAACAGGTGTTTCTGCTATTAGAAACAATACTCTTTTTTCTTTAAACATCTTTATGCCTCCCTTTTGATTTTTCTTTCTTTGAAGTTTTGTTTTGTTATAATATCTTCATTAAAAGGTGTTGAGTGTAAATACTGTTCATATTTTTTATGCTCATTAAAAGCTTTATAGATATAAATATTACCCTCTATTTCTTTATAAAAGATTCTTAATTGATTATCTCCAGCATCGTATACATAATGTCCGTTTTTAATTTCTGTCTTGTTTGATCTTTGCTGTTTGTTTGCAAACTGTTTTTGTAGTAATCTTTTTAAATTTTCATCTTTTTCTATTAAAGCAAAAACTTCATCTGGGGCAAAGAATCTGAAAAATTTTTCGTTATATTTACTAAAATAATCTTCCCTATAGGATTTAACTCAGCAAGATCATCCTCAGTCCATACAAGAAAAGCGTATTCTTTATAAAAATCTGAATTAAGCAGTTCTTGAACTTCATGCTTATTGGTTATTCCTTGGTCAAGTTTTATCAAGTAACTCTCGTATTTCCCAAGAGTTTCCCAATCAAACCACTCTGTAGAAAAGGGAATATTGGGAATCTTAATTAGTGCATCTGTATCCTCAAAGATATAATAAATTGGGCATCTATTAATCTGAGCAAGGATTGTAAGATAAGGTATAGTTGCTTTATATCCACCTGTAATATTAATGATTACATTATCCCAGTATTCCCCAGCTATACTATAAATCTCACTGATCAGATTGGCCATACCTTTATTAAATTCTTTTCTATCCAAAACTTGAAGACCACCTATTACCTTTAATTGAATATGCGGGTTCTTAATTGTATCCGGTAAAATATCTTTTATTATCTCTCCAGCAAGTCTGCTTACAATTGTATCAGAGCATAAAAGGTAATTTTCAAAATCCTCTCTTAGTTCCTCTTGGAGTTTTAAAAGACTTTTTATTTCTGCGGATATATTTTTCTTGTCAGATTCATTTTTTGCCCATTCTTTAATTGCGTTGTGAATTCTTTTAATTCTCTCTTTTTCACTGTTCCAAGCTTCTGCTCTTTTTTCTTTGAGTTTATCAAAGTAATTTCTAATTATTTTGTCCTCATTTTTTCTAAAATAATTCTCAAAAATTGATGCTCCGACCATTGTTATTATTTTTTTCATAACACCACCCCCACAAAACTTAGTCCAAAACCTTCTTCTGGATTTATATCTGAGATATTTTTTAAATGAAAAACTTCCTTAATCTTCTCAAACGAACCATTTAAAACTTTAAAATAATAAACGCTTCCAGCTGGCACTGCTTTATACATTGGCTTTGGCTCATTCTTTGCCATATCCCATCCACCAATTCTTAAATATTTACCTATAGCACAAGCAATAAGTTCTAATTTAATTCCATCCTTTTCACCTTCCATCGTCTCTTCGTTTATCCATTTAGGTAACCATCCATTTTCAAATATAGCAGGGGTTGCAAGATAGATCTTAAAAATCCCATCTTTAAATTCAAAATCCATTTTTTCTAAATCTTGTAAGGGGTTATTATTTATTTTCTCAAATCTCACAGTTTTTCCTTCTCCACCAAGAGTAAAAAGACCTTTTTCTGT
>JAUQQL010000031.1 GCA_030578315.1 Thermodesulfobacteriota bacterium
AAACTTTTGATAAAAATTTCGAGCTAAAAAATTCAATTCGTCAACTTCTAAATAAATCTTTTTTAATTTCTTTTTTTTACAATAATTCAAAAAAAATTTAAAAAAAGGGTCCCTAACTTTTGATTTTGATACTCTAGTTTTATACCCATTCTTAATATATCAACTTCATCTAAAATTTCTCTAAAAATTAAGTATCCTAAAACTTCCTCTTCTTTTTTTAAAACCCATATCTGAGAACAAAAATTTTGAAGTTCTTTTGCTAACATATTGTAAGTCCAACTTTTTTCTTTAAAAAGTTGAAGTTCTAAACTGTAAATTTTCTCTAAGTCCTCCTTTTTTGCCTCTTCTACCTTAAACATCTTTTTCCACATCCCTGTAACTTAAAACTACTTCTAATTCAGAAAAATTATTAACAATTTTTTCTTTTAAAAGTTCTACTAAAGCTACAGATCTATGTCGCCCTCCGGTACATCCTATTCCTATAATAAGAAATTTTCTACCTTCTTTTAAATGAAAAGGTAAAACAAAATTTATAAATTCCATAAATTTATCTAAAAATTCGTGTGTCTCTTCAAAAGATAATAGAAAATTCTTTATTTTTTCTGAGGTACCATCTAAAATTTTAAGTTCAGGATAAAAATAAGGATTAGGTAAAAACCTTACATCAAAAACATAATTAGCATCGTATGGAATTCCATACTTATATCCAAAAGCTATTAAATGAACTATCATTTTATCGAAATTTTGTTTATTTCTGTAGAACTTAAAAATTTCGCTTCTTAACTGATGAACATTAAAATACGAGGTATCTATAATTAAATTAGAAAAAGTTTTTAAGGGTAAAAGTAATTTTTTTTCTTCTTCTATGGCTTCAGTTAAACTGTTGTACTTATTTTCTTTCATTAGAGGATGGACTCTTCTAGTCTGGTTGTACCGAGAAATAATAACTTCTTTTTGAGCGTCCAAAAAAAGAACCTCAAAAGGGACCTTTTTTTCTTTTAAAGTGTTAAAAATCTTGGGATATTCTTCTAAAAAATGCTTGTCCCTTATATCCATAACTAAAGCAATTTTAGTTTCATTTAAATTCTCACTTATTTCTTCCAAGTAAGGAAGCAAAAGTCTCACAGGAAAATTATCTATAGCCAAAAAACCTAAGTCCTCAAAAGCCTTTAGTGCTGTACTTTTACCAGAACCTGAAGTTCCGGTAATAACAACTAAATTAAGCATTTTTTACAAAAATTCGGGGATGATTAAAAGAGGTTTATCTTTTTCCTTACAAAAAATACATACTTTTTGGTAATCTACATTATAAAAAACTAAAAAGTTGTCTTTACTTTTTTTAAACCAGTGATAAGCTTCCTCAGTGGACATAGGAGTTATTTCAACTCTTTTGACTAAATAAGTTTCTTCAGGAGTCTCAGAAGTAATTTCCGTTATTCTTTCTCCTCTAAATTCTTTTTTCTTTTCTTTTAACTTCTTAATTTGTTTTTCTAAAGATTCGTAAGCAAAATCAATAGAACTATAAATATCTTCGGTTTCCTCTTTAACCACTAGTTGTTCTCCATCACCTGTCATAATAACTTCAACTATTTCTCTAAACTTTTCTCTTTTAAATATTACTTGTGCTTCAACCGGTCCTTCAAAATATTTTTCCAATTTTGAAAACTTTTTCTGAGCGTAATTTTTGATTGCTTCTGAAGATTCCAAACCTTTAAAAGTAAAAATAAAGTTTACCATTTCTGTTTTTCCTCCTAGTTTTTAAAGTTTCTTACTTTTTCTTTCTCTTATAGAAGGAATATTAAGTTCTTCTCTGTATTTACTGACAGTTCTTCTAGCTATATTTATTCCATACTTTTGTTTTAATATCTTTGCTATTTCACTATCACTGTAAGGCTTTTGAGAATCTTCATTTTTAATAATTTCTTTAATGTAGTCCTTTACCGCTTTTGAAGAAAGACTTTTACCATAAAGATTAGTATATCCTGTACTAAAGAAAAACTTAAGAGGATATATTCCAAAAGGTGTCTGAACATATTTATGAGCTATTATTCTGCTAACAGTAGATTCATGCAAATTGGTATCTTGAGCTACCATCTTTAAGGTAAGAGGTTTCATGTATTTTATACCCTTTTCCAAAAAATCTAACTGATGATATAAAATAGAAACCCCAACTTTGTAGAGACTTGAAAATCTTCCATCTAAAGCTTTTAAAAGCATTTCTGCATATTTCATCTTCTCTTTTAAAAAATTCTTACTCTTGGAATCTAAATTTTTATACGAATTAAATTTTTTATAAAATGAACTAAATTTTATTTTGTAGATATTTTCTTTATTGAGCCGAACTTTCCATTCTTCTTCCTCTTTGTAAAATATTAAATCAGGTTCTATGTAGATAGTTTTTTCAGAAGCAAAATTTCTTGCAGGAAAAGGCTCTAAATTTTTTATTATTTCCAAAGCCGAGTTTAAAGCTTCCTTTTCATAACCATATTTTTGAATTAAAAATTCAATACCATTTTCTAATTCTTCCAAATGTTTTTCAACCAAAAGATAAGGTAAACTATTTTGAGAATGACCTAAAAATTCTAACTGAGTAAGTAGACATTCCTTTAAATTCAAGGAAGCTATTCCAACCGGGTCTAAAAATTTGATCAAACTTCTTACTTTTTCTACTTTATTTAAGTCAACATTAAACTCCTTAGCTACTTCACTTATAGGAATAGCTAAATACCCCCTTTTATCTAAATTTCCAATAAGATAATTGGCTATTTCTCTTTCTAAAGGAGTAAGTTCTTTAAATCCTATCTGCCAAGAAAGATGTTCTGTAAGACTTTCTTCAGCTTTTAAATACTTTTCCCATAGATTACCTTCTTCTTCGTTAAATCCTGTAAAAAAAAGGTCTCTCTCATATAAGTCTTCCGAATTCCATATAAGTTCTTCAGTTAATCCTACCTCTTCTGTATTTTTTTCTTTAATCTCTACTTTTGGTAAATCTTCAAATTCTATTTCCAAAAAAGGATTACTCTGTACCTCCTCTAAAAGAAATTCATTCAACTCTATAGTATTGAGCTGTAAAACCTTTAAAATCAGCTTAAGTTGAGGGGTTAAAAGAAGTTGAGGAAGTAATTTTAATTGATTTTTAAGCTCTATCATAGTTCCTATATAGTAAAACTTTCACCTAAGTATTTTTCTTTAACCAAAGAATTTTTTATCAACTCTTCAGGACTTCCTTCCCCTATTATAACTCCTTCCGCTATTACATAACCTCGATCGCACACCTTTAAAGTGTCTCTTACATTGTGGTCAGAAATTAAAAGACCTATGTTTTGCGCTTTTAAAGTTTTAAAAATTTCTTTTAATTGAGAAACTCCAATAGGGTCTATCCCTGCAAAAGGTTCGTCTAAAAAAATAAAGTGAGGTTCGGTAAGAAGGGCTCTTACTATTTCTACTTTTCTTTTTTCACCTCCGGATAAAGTATAAGCCTTTGCATTTAATAAATCTTTTAAATTAAAAAGTTCAAGATAGTACTCCAATTTTCTTTCTAAATCATGGTTTTTGTTTCCAAGTTTCTCCATAACTATTTTAAAATTTTCTTTTACAGTAAGTTTTCTAAAAACGGAAGATTCTTGAGGAAGATATACAATACCTTTTTGAGCTCTCAGAGATACATCACCCGAAGTTAGTTCTTCTCCATTTAAGTATACCTTACCTTCGTCTGGTTTAAGAAATCCAACTATCAAATAAAAGGTGGTAGTTTTACCTGCTCCATTGGGACCCAAAAGACCTACTATCTCACCTTTTTTAATGGTTAAATTTACTCCATTTACAGCTACTTTATTTTTAAAACTTTTTTTTAAGTTTATAGCTTTTAAGACAAGTTCTTTATTTGATAGTGACACTGGCTCTTACCCTTCCACCTTTTCTAGCCAAAACTTCACTTCTATCTTCTTTAAAATAAACTTTTATTATATCCCCCTCTACAAGATTTTTGTCATACCAAACTTTAGGTTCCTCTTCTAAAACTAGTAAGTCTTGGTCTCTAAAGTAAACAGCCTTACCTGCATAAGCTTCCCACTTTCCTTTCTGAATCCTTACCCTACCCAAAGCAACTAATTTAGTAACATTTTTTTTTTCGTTTTTTGTATTAGTATAGTAAACATATAATTGGTCAGCCCAAACTTTTAAATCCTTTTTAGTAAGTTCTACATTTCCTGTAAAAACAACTAAGCCCTCAGTTTCTAAAACATTCATTTTGTCAGCATTAACATTTATTTCAGAAGCTGCCCACAAAAAAAATGGCATACTAATAATTATTAATATTTTAAATAAAAAAATATAAATTTTTTTCATTTTATTCACCTTATATTTATAATTAAATATACACCAGGTTTTATATTTAAACAAGCTTTGTAAGTTATTAATCAATAGTCTTTACAAATACAAAAATGGAGATATTTTAAAAATTAAAAAATGAAAATGTCAGTAATTATTCCGGTTCACAATGAAGAAAAAAATATTCCTTATGTTTATAAAGAATTGAAAACTATTTTAGAGAACTTATCTCAAAATAAAAAAATTAAGTATGAAGTTATTTTTGTAAATGATGGGAGCACGGACAATTCTTTAGAAGTTCTTAAAAATCTCAAAAAAAAAGACCAGTGTTTAAGGATTCTTAATATGGACCGAAATCGAGGTCAAGCTGCTGCCTTATCGGCAGGCTTTTACCATGCAAGGGGAGATATAATTATTACTATGGATGGAGATGGTCAAAACGACCCCCGCTATATTCCTCTTATTCTTAGCAAGTTAGAAGAAGGATATAAAGTAGTAACTGGTTTCAGGCAGAAAAGACAAGAACCTTTTTTTACTAGGGTACTACCTTCTAAAATTGCTAACCGGATGATAGCTCTTTTTACAGGACTAAAAGTTAGAGACAACGGATGTTCTCTTAAAGGTTATAAAAAAGGAATCCCGCAAAAATACCAAATTCCTCATGGGTTTCACAGATTTATTCCGGCTCTTTTTGGAGTAAAAAATGATGAAGTTTTTGAAATACCTATTATAGATAGACCTAGACTCTACGGTAAAACTCACTACAATTTAAAAAGAACTTTTGAGGTTTTAAGAGAGCTCCTTACTATTCCCTTTATTTTAATAGACCCTATTAAGTATGAAAAAATATGGAAAAAACTTTTTAAGTTTAGTTTTTTTATTTTTTTGATAATGTTTTTACTTTTCTTTTTCAGTTTTTCTTTTCAACTTTTAATGATAGAACTTTTTCTAGGTCTTTTTTCTTGTCTTTCTTATGTTATTTGGAAAAATTTAAGAAGATTCAATTTGGCTCAGGTTGAAAGTGTGTTTAAAGTAGAAGAAATTTTTTAAATGAATGGATTTCAAAAAAATCAGAAACAATATTTTACTTCTTGGACTTTTTTCTTTGATTGTATTTACATTGTGGACAGGTTTTCAAATTTTTTATTTTAAAAATTACTTAGAAAAAACTTTAATAAGTAAAGCTGAAAATTCCCTAAATCTAATTGAAAACAAACTTACTGATTATGTCCAATTTTTAGAAACTTATTATAAAATACCTTTTATACCGGAGTTTGCTGAATTACCTGAGAGCAAGGGTTGGCTTTTGGAACTTATAGAATTTTTAGAAGCCCTTTTTAAAAAGGAAAAATTTTTAAACCTAGCTATTTATTATCAAAATAAACCTTTCCTCTCGTGGGATATGGAAGAAGCTGAATTTAAAACTTCTCCCAAACTTCCCAAGACCCAGTTTCAGTGTAAAGAAGAGTTGGTTGTTAAAGACAATACCTTAACTGCTTGTAAACTAGTTAGGATTGAAAAATATCCTTATTTTATTTATCTTACTCTGGACATTTCTTATTATCGCAAAACTTTCTTACAGTATACAGCTATCGTAGTTTTAGTTTATCTTCTTAATTCTGTTTTAATAGGATATTTTATTTTAAAATTAATAAAAGCTGAAAAAAATAGAGAAGAGATTCAAAAGAAGTTAAATGCTGAAAAAGAATTAGCTCTTTTAGGAAAAATGTCTGCTACTATTGCTCACGAAATAAGAAACACTCTTAACACTTTAGCACTTTTACTACAAACTCGTCCTGAAGAGGAAGCAAAAAAATATACAACCCAAACTATTAATGAAATTCAAAAACTTTCACATCAATTTCAAGATATTTTAATTTTTACTAAAGATATTAAAATTAACCTAGAAAAATTCCCTGTAGAAGATTTTATTTTAGAACTCAACTTATTTTTTTCCTCTTTAAATACTTCAAAGGAACTCACTTTAGAGGTTCAAAATTTCTTACAAGAGCTTTACGGAGATAGATTTTGGCTTAAAAAAGCTGTGGAGAATCTTTTAAAGAATGCAGTTTCAGCAAGTCCTCCAAATGGAAAGATTATTTTAAAGTTTTATGACCATAAGGATAAATTCTTTATAGAAGTATTTGATGAAGGAGAAAAAATTCCACCTTCGGAACAGGAAAAAATTTTTGAAGCTTTTTACACTACTAAAAAAGAAGGGTTAGGAATAGGTCTTTACCTTATTAAAAAAATTATGGAAGCTCACAAAGGAGAAGTTAAAGTTGAAAATTTAGAACCTAAAGGTAAAATTTTTATTCTCTCTTGGAAAAAAACTTAAAATGAAAAAGGAACACCTTCTTATTATAGAAGACGAAAAAAATCAGCGAGAAATTTTAGCTGATTTTTTAAGAAAAAAGGGATTTTTGGTAGACTCCGCAGATTCTATAACTTCGGCTAGAAAGCTTTTAAGTAAAAAAGATTTTCAAGTAGTGCTTCTGGATTGGAAACTTCCAGATGGAGACGGTCTGGATTTCCTTTCGGAAATAAAAAAAGAACATCCCTTAACTCCAGTAATTATGATTACTGCTTTTGCCAGTGTGGAACATGCTGTTCTTTCAATGAAAAAAGGAGCTTATCACTACTTAGCTAAACCCATTAACCTGGAAGAACTTATTTTGTTAGTAGAGAGAGCTGTCAAAGAATTTAATTTGACACGTGAAATAGAGTTGCTAAAGGAGAAGGTTAAGTATTTTTCTTCTCAATTTAAAATTTCTGAAGAGGGAATAATTGCCGAAAGTCCTGCCATGAAAAGGGTCTTTTCTCTAGTGAACAAATTTGCTGAAGCTTCTGCTCCAGTTTTAATAACTGGTGAATCTGGAACTGGAAAGGAAGTAATAGCTAGACTTATCCATCATTTAGGTCATACCAAAGAAGGACCTTTTATTCAAATTAACTGCGCAGCTATTCCTGAAACTTTACTTGAATCTGAACTTTTTGGTTACGAAAAAGGAGCTTTTACTGGAGCTGTTCATAGCAAACCTGGACTTTTTGAGTTGGCAGAAGGAGGAACTTTATTTTTAGACGAAATAGGGGAAATGCCCCTTTCTATACAGGCTAAACTTTTAAGAGTATTACAGGACGGAACTTTTAGAAGACTCGGAGGTATAAAAGAAATAAAAGGACATTTCAGACTTATTGCTGCTACAAACAGAGACCTTTCTCAACTTATAAAAAATGGTATGTTCCGAGAAGACTTGTTTTGGAGGTTAAATGTACTTAATATTCACCTTCCGCCTTTGAGAGAAAGAAAAGAAGACATATTACCTTTAGCAGAATACTTTATAAAAAAGTTTAACACTAAATATAATAAAAAAGTAAAAGGATTATCTTCTTCAGCAATTAACCTTTTACTTAAACACAACTTTCCTGGTAATGTAAGGGAATTAGAGAATCGTATAGAACGAGGTATAATTTTAACTGAAGGAGAGATTTTAACTGAAGAAGATTTAGGATTGATAGAAAGTGGAGATAAAAGAGATGAATTTATAGAGACTCTTTTAAACTCACCCTTAGAATTAGCAGTTGAAACTTTAGAAAAATATCGTATTAAACAAGCTTTACAGCTAAGTAAAGGAATAAAGTCTAAAGCTGCAGAAATTCTTGGAATTACAGAAAGGATGTTGAGATATAAGATGGAAAAATACCAGATAGGAGGTTAGAGTAAATGGAAAGTTTAAAACTTGTAGACCCAGAAATCTGGAGTTGTATTCAGAGAGAAATTGAACGTCAGGAATATCAGCTGGAGCTCATTGCTTCAGAAAATTTGGCTGATTTAGCTATTATGGAAGCTGAAGGTTCTCCTCTGATGAATAAGTATGCTGAGGGTTATCCATTTTCTCGCTATTATGGAGGATGCGAGTTTATGGATGAAATAGAAAGACTAGCTATAGAAAGAGTGAAGCTTCTTTTTGGAGCAGAATACGCTAATGTTCAACCTCATTCAGGAACTCAAGCCAATATGGCAGTATACTTTGCTGTTTTAAATCCAGGAGATACTATTCTTTCCATGAATTTAACTCATGGAGGACATCTTTCCCACGGATCAGTAGTGAATTTTTCTGGAAAGCTTTATAGAGTCTTTCACTACGGTGTTTCTAGAGAGACAGAAACTATAGACTATGAGGAAGTTAAAAAACTAGCTTTAATTCATAAACCAAAATTAATTGTAGCAGGAGCTAGTTCCTATCCAAGAACCATTGATTTTGAAGCTTTTAGTGAAATTGCTAAAGAAGTTAAAGCTTATTTAATGGCAGATATAGCCCATATTGCAGGATTAATTGCAGCTGGCATTCATCCTTCACCTATTCCTTATGCAGACTTTGTCACTTCTACCACTCATAAAACTTTAAGAGGACCCAGAGGAGGTTTTATTCTTTGTAAAGAAAAATATGGAGAACTTATAGATAAAATGGTTTTCCCAGGCATTCAAGGAGGACCACATATGAATATCATTGCTGCTAAAGCTGTATGCTTCAAAAAGGCTTTACAACCGGAATTTAAAGAGTATCAACAACAAATAATAAAAAATGCTCAAATTATGGCTAAGGTTTTCAAAGAAGAAAAGTTTAGGCTTGTTACCGGTGGTACGGATAATCACTTAATTTTAGTAGATGTTTCTTCTAAAGGACTAACTGGAGCTCAAGCTGAAAAGCTGTTAGAAAGTGCAGGAATAACAGTTAATAAAAACGCTATACCATTTGACCCCTTACCTCCAAAAATAACTAGTGGTATAAGAATCGGAACTCCAGCTATTACCACAAGGGGGTTTAAAGAAAAAGAAGTAGAAGAAATAACTATCTGGATATGTGATATTCTCAAAAATCCTGAAAAGGAAAGTTTAAGAAAAGAGATAAGAGAAAAAGTAAGAAAGCTTTGTGAAAGATTTCCTTTTTATAGAAGGTAGAGATGGAAAGACCGGACTGGCATGAATACTTTATGCTTATTGCTAAGATAGTTGCTCTTCGTTCTGGATGCAATTCTAGACCTACTGGAGCAGTGATTGTTAAAAACAAAAGGATCTTGGCTACAGGATATAACGGTCCTATGCCTGGAGCCTGGCACTGTACTGACAGAGGTCCTAACTTCTGTTTCAGAAGAGAAAAGGGAGTTCCAGATATAGATAAATACAACTTTTGCAGAGCTACCCATGCTGAAGCCAATGCTATTGCTCAAGCAGCTAGGTTTGGAATTCCTGTTGAAGGAGCAAGTATTTACTGTACATTAGCACCTTGCTATGTGTGTTTAAAACTTATAGCTTCAGCAGGAATAACAGAAGTCTATTACGAGTATGATTATGAAAGTAGAGACTTTGAAAGAGATGAGTTTTGGCGATCTGCCATTAAAGAAGCAGGAATAAAGATTTTTAAACAAATAACAGTTTCAGAAAAAACTCTTCAAGCCTTAATGGAAATTTTACCTTATCCTACCTCTAAAAGAAGACTTGAACCTACTTTTTAACTAACCTTTTGCTTAAAAAAAGTCCTAGTTCAAAAAGCAAGTAAAGAGGGAAAGCCAAAAGCATCATGTTAAAGGCATCAGGAGTCGGAGTTATAATGGCAGAAAGAACTACAATTGCCAAAAAAACTTCCTTTCTATAATAGGAAAGACGATAAGGATTTAAAAGTTTAGTTAAACTTAATAAACAAATTAACAAAGGAAGTTCAAAAAAAAATCCGAAGGCTATAAGAAAAAAACTAAAAAAATTTACAAAATGTCCTAAAGAAATAGCAGGTTCTAGCTTTTCGGTTTTAAAGGACAACAAAAACTGGATCCCATATGGTAGGCTAACTTTAAAAGCAAAAAAAATGCCCAGATAAAAGAGAATTAGTCCTAAAATAAAAAAAAGAAAAAAAGTTTTCCTAGGTAGATAAAATAAAAAGTTTAAAAAAATAAAAAACAAGTACCAAAGTAAAGGAAAAAAAAGTACAAAGGTAATAAGTAAAGAAAACTTAAGAAGGGCAATAAAGGGTTCTGTTACACTAAAGAAAATTAATTTTTGCCCTAGATTTTTTTGTAAAAAAGCTAAAAAATAAGGAGAAAGATAAAAATTAATTCCCCAAGTAGCAATTACTAAAATTAGCCAAAAAAGATTTTTTTTCTTTTTAAAGTTAAAAATTTCTTTTAAAAAAAGCTTAATTTTTAAAAGAAACATTTAGAGAATATGGGACTTTACCCAGTTCACTGCGTTTTGAAAAACTAAAATACCCTGAGCAGTTTTAACTTTTTCTCTAACCCACCTGGGATGGTTAGTATAATGATTAAAGGCTTCAGGATGAGGCATAAGTCCCAAAATTCTTCCTGTGGGGTCTGTAATGCCTGCAATTCCCTCAGGAGAACCGTTAGGATTGAAAGGATACTCTTCTGTTGGTTCCTGAGTGTAAGGATTTATATACTGTAGGGCTATTTGTTGAGATTTTTTTAACTCTTCTAAAATTTCTTTATTTTCGGGAACAAACTTTCCTTCTCCGTGTCTTATCGGAAGGTATAAAGTGTCTAAGTTTTTTAAAAATACACAAGGAGTCTTAGGATTGACTTTTAAATAAACCCATCTATCTTCAAACTTTCCAGAATCGTTGTAGGTTAAAGAAACTTTTCTTTGCCCTAAATATTTTCCTCCTGGAAGTAACCCCATCTTTACCAGAAGTTGAAATCCATTACAAATTCCTAAAATAAGTCCTCCGTTTTCCAAAAATTTGAGAATTTCTTCCCATATATAAGTTCGATTTTTGATTTTTAAAAATCTTAATCTGTGAGCACAGGCCTGAGCTGAACCAAGGTGGTCTCCATCTAAAAAGCCTCCTGGAAAACATAAAATGTGGTACTCTAAAAGACTTTTCTCTCCTGAAAAAACTTCTGAAAAGTGTACTATTTCTGGAAAAGCTCCAGCAACCTTAAAAGCATAAGCAGTTTCTACTTCACAATTTATACCGTATCCCCAAAAAATAAGCACCTTAACCTTCATAAAAATCTTTGTTTAATTTACCACACCTCTTGAGACTTACAATTGTTTATATATAATAATTTTTTTCAAAATGACGGAAGTCTTTTCCTTTTATAAAAAAATTTATACTTTTGAAGTTACAGAAGAAGAAGCAGGTCAGAGATTGGACCAGTTTCTTAAAAAAAAACTTCCATTACTAAGCAGAAATAGAATTCAAACCCTAATTGAAGACAAACACATTTTAGTTAATGAAAATCCTGTTAAAGCAAGTTATAAGGTAAAAAAAGGTGATCGGATAATAACCAAAATTCCTCCAGATAAAGAATTAGAAATAATTCCTCAAGAAGTTCCCTTTGAAATTCTTTATGAAGATGAAGATTTAGCAGTAATTTTTAAACCTGCAGGACTTGTAGTTCATCCTGCAGTCGGCAATTGGGAAAAAACTTTAGTTCATGGACTTGTCTCTAAGCTTAAAAATCTATCAGGAGTAGGAGGAAAACTTAGACCCGGTATACTTCATCGTCTAGATAAGGAAACCTCTGGTGTAATGCTTGTGGCTAAAAATGACTTTGCCCATCAAAAATTAGTAGAAACCTTTAAAAAAAGGGAAATTGAAAAAATTTATTATGCCTTGGCTTATGGCCATCCTAACTTTTATGAAAAAACAGTTGAAACATATATAGGTAGACATCCGGTTTACAGAAAAAAAATGGCGGTTTTGAAAGAAAAAGGACGATTAGCTATTACTTGGATTAAGGTATTGGAACTACTTTTTAAAAGTTGTCTGATCTTAGTCAAACCTCTGACTGGAAGAACTCATCAGATAAGAGTTCATCTTTCTTTTCTGGGACATCCTATTCTTGGAGATCCCATTTATGGAGGCTTAAAATATGGACTTCCACCTCCTCCACGACTTATGCTCCATGCTTATCAAATAAGTTTTTTTCATCCTAGAAGTTTAAAAAAGCTTACCTTTAAAGTTGAACCTCCAGAAGATTTCAAGTCTTATCTGGAAATTTTAAAAAATATAAAATAAATTTTACAGCTTTTTAAGTCTTGTTTTTTTTGTGTTTAAATTTTAAAATAAAAACACAATGAAGATAATTTTTCATCCTAAATTTAAAGAAGTTTATGCCTTAGATCCAGCAGCAAAAGCTGGAAGAATGGAAGCTATTTTAAAAGAGCTGGAAGGAACTTATGAGTTTGTTGAACCAGAACCAGCTAAAGAAGAAGACTTAAGAAGAGTTCATTCTCAAAACCATATTAATTCTATCAAGAGGAACTCTAATTTATATGAAATAGCTTGCCTTTCAGCTGGAGGAGCTATTTTAGCTTCGGAATTGGCTATGAAAGGAGAACCATCTTTTGCTTTAATCAGACCTCCGGGACATCATGCTAATTATGACTACAGTTGGGGATTTTGTTTTTTTAACAATATTGCAGTAGCTTTAGCTAAACTACAGGCGGAAAATAAAATAAAAAAAGCCTTAATTCTAGATATTGACCTTCATTTTGGAGATGGAACAGCTAACATATTTATGGGTTCAGAAATTAAGTATTTTCATCCAGAAGCACGTACTCCTGAAGTGTTTATTGAATTGATAAGGTCTAAACTTGAAGAAGGAAATTATGAAATTTTGGCTGTTTCTGCAGGTTTTGATCGAGGAGTTGAAGATTGGGGAGACCTTCTCTCCCCCGAAGATTACTACACTATTGGTAAACTAGTTAAAACTTTTGCAGAAAAAGTTTGTCAAGGTAGAAGATTTGCGGTTTTAGAAGGAGGATATAATCACAAAGTTCTTGGAAAAAATGTTAAAGCTTTTGTAGACGGGATGAGTTAGGATTTTAAAACATTCCGGATTTATCCAGATATTCAAAAAAGTCTTTTTATTAAATTTTTAATTTTGTAAAAAGTAGGTCTTGTTTTTAACAAAAAATAGATTAAAGTGTTCAAATTACAAAAGAATTTCTAAAAAAGAGGGAGTAAAATGGCTAAACAAAAGGTAAAAACTAATCGTTCAGCAGCTAAAAGACTAAAAGTTACAGCTACGGGAAAAATTTTAAGAAAACAATCAGGAGCTAGTCATCTTTTAAGAAAAAAAACTAGAAAAAGAAAAAGAAATCTTAATAAATGGGTAGAAGTTTCTCAGGAATTAAAATCTCATGTTAAAAAACTTATACCTTATAAGTTTTAAAAGGAGGAAACTTTTATGCCAAGAACGAAAGGTGGATACAAAACCAGAAGAAGGCACAAAAAATTAATAAAGTTAGCTAAAGGATATTGGGGACAAAGAAAAAATGTTTTTAGAAGGGCAAAAGAAACAGTAGAAAGAGCTTTGGTTTACAGTTATAGAGATAGACGACAGAAGAAAAGAGATTTTCGTAGATTATGGCAGACGCGCATTAATGCAGCTGCTAGATTACAAGGTTTAAACTACAGCAAATTTATGGGAGGATTAAAAAAGGCAGGTGTAATTCTTGATAGAAAAGTTTTAGCTTATCTGGCTATTACTGAACCCGAGGTTTTCGCTAAATTAGTAAATATTGCCAAAGCTCAGTGGCATTAACTTCATTTTTTATCGTAAATAATTATGAAAATTATAAAAGAGTTAACACAAGAAATTTTCAAACAATTAGACTCAATAAATGATCTTTCTGAACTTGAAAGTTTTCGTATAAAATACTTAGGTAAAAAGGGAGTAATTACTTCTTATTTAAAGGAGCTTAAAAATTTATCTTTAGAAGAAAGAAAACTTTTGGGAAGTCAGTTAAACGAACTTAAAGAAAGGCTTGAAGTAATTTTAAAACAAAAAGAAAGGGAAATTCTTTTTAAAGAAGAAGACAAAGATTTAGGAATAGATATAACTCTGCCAGGTAAAAAAAGAGAAGTAGGAAATTTACATCCTTTAACTCAGGTAATAGAGGAACTTTGCGAGATTTTTTTTCGTTTAGGATTTGAAATAGTGACGGGGCCTGAAATAGAAAGTGATTATTACAACTTTACGGCATTAAATATTCCCGAATGGCACCCTGCAAGAGATATGCAAGCAACTTTTTATTTAAAAAATGGAGCCCTTTTGAGAACTCATACCTCACCTATACAAATAAGAGCTATGCTGGAAAGGACACCTCCTTTGAGAATTATTGCCCCTGGTAAGGTTTATCGCTGTGATGCAGACATTAGACATTCTCCAATGTTTCATCAATTAGAGGGACTAATGGTAGACGAAGATGTAAGTTTTTCAGATTTAAAAGGAATTTTAATTTACTTTGCTCAAGAAATTTTTGGAGAAAAAGTAAAAGTAAGATTTCGTCCTAGTTACTTTCCCTTTACCGAGCCTAGTTTAGAAATGGACATAGGATGTGTAATTTGTGATACTAAAGGTTGTAGGGTATGTGGAGAAAGTGGTTGGTTGGAAATTTTGGGGGCAGGAATGGTTCATCCAGAAGTTTTTAAAGCAGTAAATTATGATACCTCTCGCTGGCAAGGATTTGCCTTTGGTTTGGGTATAGAGCGAATAGCTATGATAAAGTATGAAATAGAAGATATTCGTCTCTTTTTTGAGAATCATTTTCTTTTTTTAACTAGTTTTAAGTAGGTTATAGAAAGAGGGTTTAAAAATGAAAATTCCTATAAGCTGGCTTTCTGAATTTATAGATTTAAGGTTGCCCCCGGAAGAAGTAGCTGAGATTTTAACTATGGGAGGAATTGAAGTTGAAGCTATCTACGAGCCATATAAAACTTTAGGAGAACTTATTACTGCTAAAATTTTAGAAGTTCACTTTCCAGAAGACTTAAGAGATTTGGTTATCTGTAAAGTTACGGATGGAAAGGAGGTATTCACAATTCTTACTACAGCTAGAGATCAGGTTAAACCTGGTTTGGTTGTTGGACTTGCTAAACCAGAAAGTCTAACTTTTGGTTATCAAAAAGTAGAAGTTAAACGCTTTAAAAATTACAAGTCTTATGGCATTTTTCTTTCTCCTTACGAAGCTGGAATCGGAGAAGAAAAAAACAAAATTCTTGTTTTTCCAGAGGATACTCGTGTAGGAATTTCTGTTTACGAAGCTTTAAACTTTTCCGAAAAAGTTTTAGACCTTGCAGTAACTCCTAACAGAGGGGATGTACTTTCTGTCTGGGGAATAGCTAGAGAACTTTTTGTGCTTACTAATTGGGAATTAACTCCTCCCAGTGTTGAGGATATTTATCTTAATGGAGAACCGTTTTTAGGGAAAATTGAAATTTTAGACCCGGAAGGATGTTTTAGGTATGCTGGAAGATGTTTAAAAGGGGTAGAGGTCAAAGAGTCTCCGTTCTTTTTACAAAAAAGACTATGGCTTTGTGGTTTAAGGCCCATTAATAATATAGTGGACATTACTAATTATGTGCTTTTAGAATTGGGGCAGCCTCTTCATGCCTTTGACTGGGAAAAAATAGAAAATCAAACTATAGTTATCAGACGAGCTAAAGAAGGAGAAAAAATTCTAACTTTAGATGGAGTAGAAAGAAGTCTAAGTGAGGAAGATTTAGTTATTGCAGATTTTTCAAAGCCTATGGTTTTGGCAGGAATAATAGGGGGAGAGGCTACAGGAGTTACTTTTAAAACTAAAAATCTTTTTTTAGAATCAGCCTGGTTTAATCCTAAGTATATAAGAAAAAGTTCTAAGAGACACAACATTACTACCGAAAGTTCTTATAGATTTGAAAGAAAAGTTGATCCAGAGGGAGTAATTTTGGCTCTTTTGAGAGCAACCCAACTAATTTCTCAAATAGCTTTGGCTAAAAGTTTTTCTGAGGTAGTAGATGTTTATCCTAAAATTTTTAAACCTCCTAAAATATTGCTTACCAAGACCAAAGTTAAAAAGTACTTAGGATTTGAAATACCTTTTCAAGAAATTGAAAAATTTCTTCAAAAAGTAGGAAAAGTGGAAAAAAAAAGTAACGAAGAACTTGAAGTAATTCCTTTTTCTTACCGTCAAGACCTTGAACTTTCTGAAGACTTGATTGAAGAAGTGGCTAGAATTTATGGGTACGATAAAATTCCTAGCACCTTTCCTAAAGCGATTTTGTATAGTAAAGGTTTATCTAAAGAATTAAAAATAGAAAAAAAGATTAAAAAAACTTTGGAAGCTTTAGGTTTTTTAGAAGTAATTACTTATAGTTTTATAGACCCCCAAAATTTTGCAAAACTTAACCTTCCTTTAGGAGATTATAGATGGAATTTTTTAGAACTTACTAATCCCATTTCTGTTACTCAGTCTGTTATGAGAACCTCTCTTCTTCCTGGTTTATTGGAAGTTGCTTGTCATAATTTTTTTAGAGAGGTGAATTCTTTAAAAATTTTTGAAATTGGAAAAGTTTTTTTCCCTGCCGAAGATGAGCTTGCTAAAGAAGTCAGTCATTTAGGAATTCTTCTCATGGGAAATATAAGAAAAGAAGAAGAATGGTATGAAGAGCTTAAGAAATTTGACCTTTTCGATTTAAAAGGTTATTTAGAAGAACTTCTTTCCATACTGAACTTACCAGTTGAATTTAAGGTACACTCCTCTGAACCTTTTCTTAAAAAAGGACTTTCCTATGATTTATTTCTAGAAGATCAAAAAATTGGTTATGCTGGTGAAGTAAAAAATTTGGTTTTAAAAGAATTTGACCTTAAAACTGTAGTACTAGTGGCTGAAATAAATTTAAGTAGTTTTTTGGATCAACTTTCTTTAGAAAAAAAGAAAATAAAAAAACCTCCTAAATTCCCTTCAACTTTTAGAGATGTAACTTGTATTCTTAAAAAAGAAATTGAGATAAGGCAAATTTTAGACTATATTAAAAAGTTAAATATTCCTTACTTAGAAGAGGTAAAATGTGTCAAAATTTACGAAGGTCCTCCTATTCCTAAAGGGGAAAAGAGTATAAGCTTAAGATTTATTTACAGAGCAGAAGATAAAACTCTAAAAGATGAAGAAATAAACGAAATTCAGGATAAAGTAGCCCAGCAAATTTTAACTAAATTTTCAGCTAGACCTCGGTAATTGCTATGAAAACTCTTAATAAAAAAGAAATAATTGAAATTTTACACTCTAGACTTAAATTCTCCAAAAATTTTCTTTTTCAAGTAATAGATTCTTTATTAGAAGAAATGAAAAGAAATTTAGAATTAGGTGAAGAGTTAAAAATTGTTCGTTTCGGAGTTTTTGTTCCTCGTCAAACTAAGAGAAAAACTGGCAGAAATTTTAAAACTAAAGAACCGGTTGAAATAAAACCTTTTAAAAAAGTAAATTTTTATCTTTCTCCATATTTCAAAAACGAGTTGCATGCACTTAAACAAGACAAATGAATTTAATTTTTAAATGAGTTTTATTAGATTAGAAAAAGTAAGTAAAATTTACCCTCCTTATTTTAGAGCTCTGAGTAATATTCACTTAGAAATACAAAAAGGTGATTTTATTTTTCTTTCTGGTCCCACAGGAGCAGGTAAAACAACTCTTTTAAAGTTAATCTACAGAGAAGAAACACCCACTTCTGGAGAAATATTTTTAGAAAATAAACCCTATTCTCAAATAAAAGAGAAAGAATTTAGAAAACTAAGGCAAAAATGGGGAATTATTTTTCAAGACGGTAAACTTTTTGAAGATTTGAGCGTATACGAAAACATAAAATTAACTTTAGTATTGGCAGGAAAAAAAGTAAGTAAGATGAAACATCTTATTTACGATTTTTTGGAAAGATTTAATCTTATTCAAAAATTTAATAAAAAAGTCAAAGAGTTATCAGGAGGAGAACAACAAAAGGTAGGAATTATAAGAGCTATTATTAAAGAGCCTGAATTTTTAATTGCTGATGAACCTACAGGTAATTTAGACCCCGAAAGTATATACGAAATTATAGACCTTTTAAAAGAACTTCATCAAAAAGAAACGACTATAATTTTGGCTACTCACGACCCTACTATTTTAAGCCTTAAAATAGGAAAATTAATTATTTTAGAAAAAGGAGAATTAATAAGAGATGATACTTTCTCTAGCCAAAGTTGAATTAAAGAAGACTTTTGCTTTTTATATTCTGCTTTTCCTATTTTTCGTTTTTTGGAACTTTTTTTCCTTTTTGTCCTTTTTTTTATTCGAAAATTTAGAAAAGTTTTTAGAACTTTATCAAGAAAAAATTGGCTTAACAATTTTTGTTTCTTCAGAACAAGGAAATAAAACTGTAAATGCTTTGATATCCGAAATTAAAACCCTACCTTTTGTTAAAAAGGTGGAGATAATTTCTCCGTCAGAACTATTAGAAAGATGGAAAAATGACTTACCTTTTGAAATAATTTCTTTATTTGACAAAGATGAACTTCTTAAAGCTTTTCCTTATCTTATTAAAGTTTATCCTTCTTCCTATGAACATCTTAAATATTTTCAAGAATATTTTATGCTTATTTCTAAGGTATTAAACAATATAAGTTACGAAAGTTCTAAACTGGACAATTTTTTAACTTTTACTTTATTTTTTAAAAAGTTTTTTTGGGGATTAGCTATATCTTGGCTTATTTTTTACTTTCTTTTTCTTATCTTGCTAAATTTTTTTATCAATACTTTTATTAAAAAAAACATAAAAATTTTTATTCTATTAGGTGGTTCGTTTTTTAAACTTAATTTAATAAGAATAATAATTTTTGTTACTACTATGGCAGTTGCTTATATTTGTTCATTTTTGCTTTATTTTTATTTTGCCAAAAATTTAGTTTTTATTTTTGACTTTTTAAAAATTTATCCTGATTTTAAAAATTTATCTCACTTTATTTATTTTTTAATTTATACTTTTTTTATTTTGTTAATTTTTCCCATACTAGTAATATTTTTAAGTTCCCGGATAAATGAAATTTAAATATCTATTTTTAGCTTTGTGTTTTATCCTTTTTACAAAAGACTTAGAAGCTACAAATTATTATGAAAAAAATGAGCTAAAATTATTGCAAAAAAAATTATTTAACATACAGGAAGAATTAAAAAATGTTAAAAATACTAAAGAAAAAATTTTAAAGTTATACATTAGTTTATTTCTTTACAAAAACATTAAAACTAAACTGATAAAAGATAATCAAAACAAAGAAAACTATCTGGAAGTTTTCAAAAACTATGAAGATATCTATTTATTTCAAAAGTTTTTACTAAATTCTTTACTTAAGTCATTAATAGAAAAGGAAGAAGAACTTAAAGAGAAAGAACGTTATTATTTAAGTAAAATTACTCAATTAAGAAAAAAAGAAACCAACACTATAAAAAAAGATTCTGAAGAGTATTTAAATTTTATAAAGTCTCCTATTAATGGTAATATAAAACAAATAAATTTCACTGAAAATAAAATAGCCCTTACTATAGAAGGAGATAAATGTAAGGCACACATCACAGGGATAGAGGTTTTAAAAGTAAATCTAGGAGACTATGTTAAAAAAGGAGACATTATTGGGGAGAACTTATCCAAGAAAGAAAGACCAAAAATAAGTACAAAGTGTGATTAATTTAACATTTATATATTATAAAATTATTTTTAGTAACTTTTTAACAATTTAGAGTCCAAATACGAGATAATAGTTCCTGAAATCCAGAGACCACATCCTAAAATTAAGCTTTCTTTTTTAAAAATAACATATCCTGGTTCCAAAGGTAAAGATTTTTTAATTTTTCCTTTTTCTTTAAGGATTTTCAATTCTTCGGTGGTTAATTCTATTATATTTTTAGAAGCCAGATAGCCAAATCTTTGTAAAAAGGCAGAAGTGGGTTTAAGATATTTAGAAACTTTTCTTAAAAAAAGTAATCCAACGGTTTGAACTTGAAGATTTACTAGATATTCTAAGTAAGAAGTTTTAGGAAATAGCCAGTAGTTAAAAGTACCTTTTAAAATTTCGTAGGATTTAAAGTGTATTCTTTCTATGCCAAAACGTTCTTCTAAATAAGAAAAAATTTCGTGTTTTTCTTCTTCAGAAACCTTCCTAGGAAATTTTTCTTTTTGAATATTAGACATTTACCATGAAGAAAAAAAACTTGTTTTTCTTAAAATATATTATAAAATTTTTGAAAAATGAATATGCTTAAAGAACTATGAGTTCAGCAGAAAAGTATAAAGAAGCTGGTGTAGATTTGGATAAGGCTAACTTTTTAGTAAAGATAGTTAAAAAACATGTTCAAAAATTATCCCAAAAGGGAGCTATCTCTGATATTGGAGGTTTTGCAGGTTTATTTTCTTTTGATTTTTCTTCTTACAAAAATCCTGTATTGGTAAGTTCTACAGACGGAGTAGGAACAAAGATAAAAATAGCTATTTCTGCAGGAAGTCACAAGGGTATTGGAATAGATTTAGTGGCTATGTGTGTAAACGATATCATCACTTGTGGAGCCAAACCTCTTTTCTTTTTAGATTACATAGCTTTTGGAAAGTTCGACGAGAAAATTTTTGAAGAACTAATAGGGGGCATCGTAGAGGGATGTGCTATTTCTCAATGTACTTTGTTGGGAGGAGAAACTGCTGAGATGCCGGGTATGTATGAAGCTGGAAATTATGATTGTGCAGGCTTTGTAGTAGGCATAGTAGAAAGAGATAAAATTATTGATGGTTCAGAAATCGCAATTGGAGATTTGATTATTGGACTGGCCTCAAGCGGACTCCACAGTAATGGATTTTCCTTAGTAAGAAAGGTGCTTTTTGAAGACCACAAACTGAGCTTAGAGCACATTCCAGAAGAAGTTGGATTTTCTTTGAAAGAAGTTCTTCTTACTCCTACTAAAATTTATGCTCCTACGCTTATGACCCTTTTAAATAAAGAGGTTAAAATAAAGGGATGTGCTCATATTACTGGTGGAGGTTTTATAGACAACCTTCCTCGCATCCTTCCTAAAAATTCTAAAGCGATAATTGACAAAAGTTCTTGGCAAGTTCCGCCTATTTTTAATTTTATTAAAAGGTTAGGAAATATTTCTGAAGAAGAAATGTACAGAGTTTTTAACTGCGGTATTGGTTTTGTGATAATTGTTGGAAAAGATTCTTTAGAAGAAGTAGAAACTCTTCTTTCAGCTTTAGGGGAAACTTACTATATTATAGGTTATATAGAAAAAGCTAAAGAAAACGAACCTCAGGTAATTTTAGTATAAAAAAAAGCAAAATTAAATAAGCGGAGGGTAAGTTTAATGTATTTTCAAGATGTTATAGCCACCCTTAGTAACTTTTGGGCTAATAAGGGATGTGTAATTTTACAGCCTTATGATATAGAAGAAGGAGCTGGAACTTTTCATCCAGCTACTTTTCTTCGTGCTCTTGGTCCAGAACCCTTTGCAGCAGCTTATGTTCAACCTTCAAGAAGACCTACAGATGGAAGATATGGAGAAAATCCTAATCGGCTACAATATTACTATCAGTATCAGGTAATTATTAAACCTTCTCCAGATGATATTCAAGAAATTTATTTAGAGAGTTTAAGAGCTTTAGGAATAGATCCTGAAGAACATGATATAAGATTTGTTGAAGACGACTGGGAATCTCCTACTTTAGGAGCCTGGGGGCTTGGCTGGGAAGTATGGTTAGATGGGATGGAAATTACACAATTCACTTATTTCCAGCAAATAGGGGGCATAGACTGCTTCCCAGTTACTGTAGAATTGACCTACGGTTTAGAAAGAATTGCTATGTATCTTCAGGGAGTAGAAAATGTGTTTGACCTAAAATGGAATGAAAAATACACTTATAGAGACATTCATTTCAGAGGGGAAGTAGAGTACAGTATTTTTAATTTCGAAAAAGCAGATGTAGAACTTTTAAAAGATCTTTTTGAGAAGTACGAAAAAGAAGGGAAAAAACTTTTGGATCTAGGATTAGCTCTTCCAGGGTATGATTTTGTAATTAAATGCTCCCACACTTTCAATCTCCTTGATGCAAGAGGGGCTTTATCCCCTGTTGAGCGAGCTAATTATATTGCAAGGGTTAGAACTTTAGCTAAAAAAGCAGCTGAAACATGGCTTGAAAAAGGAGTTAAATATGCCTAAAAACTTGCTTTGGGAAATTGGAACAGAGGAACTACCAGCAAGATTTATAGAACCTGCTTTAAAAAGTTTAAAGTTTTTAGCTGAAACCAAATTTGATTTTTATCGTTTAGATTATGAAGATTTAAAAACTGCAGGTACTTTTAGAAGATTAGTTCTTTTTGTAAAAAACTTATCTGAAAAGCAAAAAGAGGTGAAAGAAGAAATTTTAGGACCTCCTGTTTCTGCTGGAGAGGAAGGAAAACTAGGATTTGCAAAAAAATATGGAGTTTCTCCGGAAGAACTAACTGTTAAAGAAATTAAAAAAGGACGATATTTTTGTCTAGTTAGAAAATTTCCAGGAGAAGAAACTTTTAAAATACTTCCTGAAATTCTAAAGGAAATTCTTTTAGAAATTAGCTTTCCCAAAAGCATGAGATGGAGAGATTATGAAATCAGATTTGCTAGGCCCATAAGGTGGATGTTATGTCTCTTTGGAAACAAAGTGGTCCCTTTTGAAATAGCTAATGTAAAGTCCGACTCTAAAACCAGAGGTCACAGATTTTTAACTAAAAAACCTTTAGAAGTAAATTCTGCCGACTGGGAACTCTATGAAGAACTTCTTGAAAAAAATTGGGTAATAGTAGACCCTGTAAAGAGGCTAAAAAAAACTAAAGAAGAAATTTTAAAAATTGGGGAAAAAGTAGGGTACCCAGAGATAGAACCTGAACTTTTAGAGGAAAATGCTAATTTAGTAGAATTTCCTTTCCCTGTATTAGGAAGTTTCCCAGAAGAATTTCTTAAGCTTCCAGAACCCTTAATTATTACTGCCCTAAAAGAACATCAAAGGTATTTCTGTTTACGTAATAAAGAAAGTAAACTTCTTCCTTACTTTATTGCTGTAAACAACAATCTAGCCAAAAATATGGAAATAGTTAAAAAGGGGCACGAAAGAGTTTCCAAAGCAAGACTAGAAGATGCTAAATTTTATTATGAGAGGGACCTAAGGGAGCCTTTAGAAAAAAAGGTTGAAAAATTAAAAGGCATAGTTTATCACATAAGCTGTGGAACGCTTTGGGATAAAACTCAACGATTAATTGAACTTGGGAAATTTTTAGCCAAAAAGCTAGGTCTTAATACGGATTTAAATTCTGTTGAAAAGGCCTGTTATTTTTCAAAAGCTGACCTTGCTAGTGAGGTAGTGAAAGAGTTTCCTTCTCTTCAAGGAATTATGGGGAAAATTTATGCCGAATATTTTGGATATAAAAAAATTGCTTTAGCGATCTATGAACAATATCTTCCATCTTCTAAAGACGAAAATCTACCTGAAACTCCTGAAGGAATTTGTTTGTCTTTGGCTGATAAAATAGACCATCTGTGTGCCCTTTTTGGAGTAGGAGAGAAACCTACAGGAGAAAGTGACCCATACGCTTTAAGAAGGGTAGCCTACGGAATAATTAAAATTTTACTAGGAAAACAACTTTTTCTTAATTTAGAAGAAGCTATTGAATTCGGGCTTGAAGTTTTAGCAAAACAAAATTTTTTAAAAGACAAAAATGCCTTTCCAGAGGTCCTTTCTTTTATTCGAAAAAGGTTGGAAACTGAATTTTTAAACTTTAATTTTGAAAAACACTTAATTTTTACAGTAATTGAGCTCCCGTTAAATCCTTACGAAATGTTTTTAAAATTAAAAGCTTTGAAAGAATTTCAAGAAAAAAAAGAATTTCAAGATTTCATAACTAGTTTCAAAAGGGTTTATCAAATTTTAAGGTCTGTAGAAGTGAAAAGTTTACCAGCTCTTAATTCTTCTCTTTTTACCCAACCTCAAGAAAAATTTCTTTTTGAACTTATCAAGAAGGTTGAGGAGGAACTATACCATCTTTTGCAAAAAAAGGACTATTATCAGTATTTAGAAAAACTTTTAGTTTTTAAAAAGCCTATAGATGACTTTTTTGACCATGTATTTGTGATGGTGGAAGACGAAACCTTAAGACTTAACAGGTTAAAACTTTTGGCAAAGGTAATGGATTATTTTAATCAGTTAGGAAACTTGAGTTATTTAGTATAGAAAATTTTTTATTGATATGCA
>JAUQQL010000062.1 GCA_030578315.1 Thermodesulfobacteriota bacterium
GTCTTCGGTAAAAAAATCTTCAAATTTTAAACCAGAAGTTTTTATTGGTATTTGAAAATATTTTACTTTAACCCCTACAGCTTCCGCAACTAATGCTTGAACATAATCACAAGTATAAAGATATGCGTCGTATTTTTTTGCGACTTCCCTAATTATAGCATCTATTCTTCCAGAATGAGCTAGTTTTATATCCTCTAAAGTTGGTCTTTCTCCTTCGAATCTAATCTTAATTTTTCTCTTTTCGCAAATTTTTCTTGCCTCCTTCAATTGTTCTAAGCCAATAAACCCAACTTCTCTTCCTTTAGAAGCTTGAGCCTGAAGTTCATCTAAAGTAGCGAGAGGAATGATTAACTCTATTTTCTTCTTAAGTCTTTTTAACTCTTCTACTAAAACACCATGAATTATTGCAGATGTATCAGGTACTATTTTCATCATTTCTTTAAATTAGAAAGAAAATTTAAAATAAAAGTGAAAGTAAAAGTGAATTATACCCAGAGAAGAAAAACAAACTCGGTAAAAGTAAACAACCCATACAATGGCTTCTTTTAACTTTGAGATCTATAGCTAGAAGTCCTATCGAACTTGAAGTTACAAAAACTAAAATCCCGAAAAACCCAGTAAAAGAGTAAACCGTAAAAAAAAGGAAAAAAATTATAGCCAAATTGAGTTTAAAATAATCAATTTCTGCCAAAATCTTGTAGATTTTTTTAGAGAGAAATAAAACTAAAGGCAAAGTTATCCCAAAAGAAAACAAAACGGTAGAAATTAGAATAAGAAATGTGGGAAAGTTTATATCTCCTAAGATTTTTTGAAGTGCCACAGAAGTTCCTGATCTTGGGTTTCCTATAAGATAAAGACTATTTAAGGAAAAAATCTCGTTGGCAACATTAATAGAAGATATTATAGCTAAAAAATTTCTAGGATCTTTAACTCCTATAAAAGTTTGCGCTAATACTGCTGCCTGGCTAACCCCAACCCCTGGTAAAAAACCAACTATTAATCCTAATACACTTCCAACTAGGGATGAATTAACTAATTGTGTTTTCCTTATGTATAAATCTTCTTTAAGTTTTTGTTGCGGTATATAGGATTTTTCCTTTAGACTTATTATCAAAGTTGATAAGCCAAAAAATCCAGATAAAAGAGGAAACATTAAATTAGAAGAAGGAAAAGGAGAGTTTAAAACGATTAAACCCAAGAAACCAGAAAGTAGAAATATTGTTAAAGAGAAAATAATCTTTTTGATCTTTATTTCGCTAAGAATAGTAAAAATAACAACAAAAATAAGTATGTAAAAAATATACTCTCTAGTTTTTAAGTAGATTTGTTTAAAAAAAGATTTAGAAATAAAAACAACTAATATAGAGAAAATTAAAGAAATCAAAGAAGCAGCTAAACAAATTTTTAAAGCTTCGTATCCTCTTCCTTTTAATAGAAGTTTATGTCCGGGTAAAACCGAAATCGAAGTTGATTCACTTGGAGCTCCTAAAAAAATTGAAGGAAAAAACTGAGTTATAAGTTCTGAAATTGAGAATGCTGTAATAAATATTGCCAAATTTAGAGGAGAGAAGAAGGAAAAGGAAAGAATAAATGGATATAAATTGTTTGGACTCATTCCTGGTAAAAAACCAACTATTAATCCTAAGAAAATTCCGAAGAACAACTGAAAGAAAATCTCAATCATTTTACCATCTTTATATCTTCTGCTTTTTTAGGAACTATTTGTAATCTTCCTTGATATTCTTCAACAACCCCAGTAACAATAATTCTTTGTCCTTTTTTTGGTTCCTCCGTCAAAAATTTAGCAACATTAGAAAAAATAGCTACGTTTATATATCTTTTGTCGTATAGAGTTAGAAATATATGACCTTTTCTGTAATATACTGCAATGATTTTTCCAGAAGTTGTTATAGTTTTTCCTAGATAAGTGGTATCAATTTTATCTATTGAAACCTCTGAAATTGCAGTAGTTTTTGTTAAAATATAAAGAATAGAAATTCCAAAAATGGATATAAGTAGAGAAATAAAAACTAGTGTTTTCATAGAAAAAGTTTTCTCTTATTATCTAAACTATTTTTCCATAAGATGCACATTTAACCTTTCTTGTAAAAATATTTTTAAGTAGGATTTAAATTCTCATATGGAAAATAAAAAAAAATTAGAAACGATGGAAATATTACTTGAAAGAGAAAAAAACATACTTTTGGGAGTCACTCGCCCGTTCATATGGAGTTACAACTCGATAATAGAGACTTATTCAAAAGATAGAGGCTTAAAATCTTTTTTTGAACTTTGTAAATATCTTTTTCTTGATGAAAACATAAAGGCCCTTGTGGAAGAAACAGCAAGACTCGGATACTACATTTCGTCAGTTGAAGACGAATTAAAAATTACAGAAAATGTATTTCAGAATCTTTCAGATACGTTTAAAAAAATTTGGAATAGCAATAAAACTAACAATGAAATCGAAATTTTGCTTCCTGAAGAATTTCCCGATGTTCTTATCTCATCCGCAACTGTAGCACTTTATATGACTTATAGAGTAGGTATTAATTTAGTTAGAAGAGAATACCTAAAAGAAGAATTAAAAAAAGGTGATTTCTCAAGTTTTGTTGAAAGTTACAAACCTTCTATAGAAACGTTTATAGAAGAAAGTTGGGAGAGAGAAAGAGAAAGAGATATAACAGAAATTGAAAAACTTGGATTCTTAGTTTTTTTTAGCATTGATTCAGAGGATAAACTTTTATTACAGTATCTAAAAGAAAATAGAAAAGAAGCTTTACTAAGAATTCCGGAAAAAGGTTTAAATAAAATCTTATTTGAAAAACTGAAAACAATGAGTGATAAAATCAAATCACGCCAAAGAAGTAGAAAACTGGAAGATCTTTATTTTCCTAACTTACTTTACTTAATTATAGATAGAGAGGCTTTAAAAGAATATTTCAGACAGATTTATAAAACCAACTATGAAGAAGTGCTATCTTATTTTGTTTAGATCAGATTAATTATCTATTATAATAGTCACAAACAAACTCGAATAAAGACCTCCTATATTCCCAAGGATAAAGCTCTAATATTCGAACCATTTCCGCTAACTCTGAAGGGGGCAACTCATATGTAACACCTACTGGTACATTTCCTCCCATTCCCTTCTTTTTTTCTTTTTCTGCCACAAGAAAAACAATTAATTCTCTATTTTTTTCTATTATTTTGTAAATCTTTTCTTTTATCTCTTCAATAGAAGAATTCTCATACTCTTCAGCAAACTTCTCAAAACCTTCAAGAGAAGGCTCAATTCCATTTAGCAAACAATGAAATGCATAAACAGTTTCTATTGCTCTTTTTCTATCTTCTTTCATAATTTCTTTTTGAACATCAAAATATTTATACTTTGCGTTCCCTACTAATCAAAAGACTTAGTATCTCTTCCCATTTCCTAACTCTATTATTCTTTATATAACTTCTTTAATGCCAAGCCGTTTATAAACTTCTATATAGTTAGTATCTTCATAACCACCTAATTAGATTTTTATATCATTGTTTTATATTATGCAAAATTTTAATTAAGTTCTTAGTCTTATTCTTTAATTGAAAAAACTCTAAATACTTTAATTATAGAAATGCCTGGGTAGTTGAGTGGTTAAAACGCCGCGCTCATATTCGATGAGCTTTGATATAATGATAAGAAACGCGGAGGACGCGGGTTCGAATCCCGCCCCAGGCATTTTAGAAATCATAGTTTCATTTTCTAGAAAAAGTTAAAAAAATAAAAAACTTTAGTTTTGAACATTCCTTAAAGATTTTATATTTATTTTTTCCTTTTTAGTTTACAATTAGTAATTTCTAACTTAATATTTTTAGTAGAGTAATTAAAAAGAAATTTAAAAACTGGTTACTAAAACAACTATCTTACAAACTTTAACTCTTTAGAAGGAAAAGCAAAAGATTTTCCAGCTTTATGTAATGGATATTTCCAAAACTCTTTTATACCATAATTATCAAAATTTCCTTCACAATTTTCTACTTTACTAAAGAAAAAAGATGTTTCTCCGAATTCAACTTCTTTAACAACCTTACACTCCATATAAGCTAAAGATTTTTTTATTATTGGAATATCAAGTTTTTTGCCAACAAAATATTCAATGCCAAATTCTTTAACTTTATCTATCTTTTCTCCACTACTAGTTCCAAC
>JAUQQL010000032.1 GCA_030578315.1 Thermodesulfobacteriota bacterium
ATAAAAATTAACAGTATAAAAAAGAAAATATGAGTATAAAAATAGCTAAGCCCTACTAAAATTAAAAAAATTATTAAATATATTTCTAAATAATCTCTTACTTTTTTTTCTTCTAAAAACTTTAAAACTAAAAGAAAAGTTAAAGTTTTTAAACTATTTTCTAAAAGGTTAGAAAGTTTAGTAGTAAAAAAGAAAATTAATATAAAAAATATACCCATAACATTTATTAAAATTTTTGGACAAAATTTTTGATGTTTTTCAAAAAATAGCGAGACTAGAAAAAGAAATGTTATAACTGAAAAATAAAACTTATCTATAGCTTGAAAGGTTAGTAAAATGCAAATTGAAGATATTAAATAAGTGAAAAGTAGTAAAAAATTTTTAAGTTTATATTCTCTCATAAAGAGCTAGTTCTTTAAGCATGTTTATTTTATGAAAGTAACTGAGTTGAGGTGGAAAAAACTTGCCGTTTATTTTTAAACCTGTAGGAATGCCTTTTTTAAAATTTTCAAGAATTATATAGGTAACACAAGAAAGTTTTTCTTCTAGATCTGGAATTTTAATTTCTTCAAAGTTTATTATCGTGAAGGTAGTTAATTCTTGGGAAAAGGACTTGATTTTTAAAGCTTCTTCAAATTTAGCCGAATGCTTCCAGCTTATGTATTTTGTGGGAATACCTTTAAAATAATCTTTTATACCCTTAAATTCTCCTTCTCCCTCTCCTAAACGATAGTTTTTTTCGGTTAGTTTTTCAAATGTAAGAAATTCTTTAAAAATCCTTATACAATTTGTTGGTTTAGGAAATACTAAAAGTTTCTTTTTAATTTTTAAAGGTTTTTTAAGGACAAAAAAGTTAAATGGGAAATTAGAAAAAATATAGATCTCTTCTATATAATTGTATCCTCTTTCTAAAAAAGTTATGGTAAGAACTTTTTCCGAAATGTATTCTGTTAAAAAAAAAGTGACTAAGTAAGGGTGTGTATTTTTGAAATTTTTAATTTTAAAATTCAGTTTTACCAAAAAAGACGGGATAAATTTTTTTCGATTAATCAAAGTTACCTTAACTAAAGTAGGAAGGCCAACGTAACATTCTTGAGGAAAAGTAAAATAAATTTCTAACCATTTTAAGTTTAACTTAGCAAACCATCCAGAAAGCAACATAAAACTTAGTAAAAAAGAAACTACAACAAATAGAAGATTGTTTCCGGTATTGATGGCTGAAATTCCTACAAATACAGTTAAAAAAATGTAAAAAAATCCGAGTTTAGTAATTTTTAACTGCGTTTTCACCACTAAATAGGAACTTTAGTATTAACTAAAATTTCTTTTACTATTTCTGTAGCTGAAGATTTATATTCTTCTTTAAAAATTAAGCGATGAGTAATGAGATAGGGTGCAATTTCTTTTATATCTTCTGGAATTACAAAATCTCTTTTATAAAAATAGGCTCTAGCCTTACCAGCTAAAAGTAAACTTAAAGCTCCTCTTGTAGAAAGCCCTGTTATTAAATAAGGACTTTTTCTTGTTTTTTCTACAATGTTTAAAAGGTAATCTAGAATTTTTTCCGATACGTATACTTGGGTTCTAACTTCTTCTTGCATACTAAGAATTTCTTCTTTTGAAAGTACAGGTTCTAAAGATGCAATTTCTTCTTTTAGACTGCCAACTTTTAAAATTTCTTTTTCTACTTCTCTAAGGGGATACCCTATGGAAATTTTAAACAAAAATCTATCTAACTGAGCTTCTGGCAAAGGATAGGTCCCATAATACTCTATTGGATTTTGAGTAGCAATTACAAAAAAAGGTTTAGGAAGAGTATAAGTATGTCCATCAACTGTAACTTGACCTTCTTCCATTGGTTCAAGTAAAGCACTCTGAGTTTTAGGTGGAGCTCTATTGATTTCATCTACAAGTACTATATGATTAAAAATAGGACCTTTTTGAAATTCAAATTTTCCTGTAACTTTATTATAAACCGAGGTTCCGGTAATATCTGAAGGTAACAAGTCTGAAGTACCTTGGATTCTTCCAAAACTTAATCCTAAAACTTTAGCTAAACTTAAAGCTAGGGTAGTTTTACCTGTACCTGGTAAATCTTCAATTAAAAGGTGACCTTTAGCTAAAAGGCAGATCAGGGAAAGTTCTATTGCTTTTTCCTTTCCCTGTAAAAAATGAGACAAAACTTTAAAAGCCTTTTCTAATTTCACAATTAGTATTATAATATCAAATACTTTCTATGGAAGGTCAACAAAATAAAAGTCTCCTTTTTGGTCCTGTTCAATCGCGAAGACTTAAAAGGTCGTTAGGATTAGAACTGGTTCCCAAAAAAGTTTGCACTATGGATTGTATTTATTGTGAAGTGGGCAAAACCACATTTTTAACAACTAAACGAAAGGCTTATTATTCCTGGAACTTAATAAAAAGGGCTATCCTTAAAGCTAAAGAAATACAAGATAGGTTTGATGTATTTACTTTAACAGGAAGTGGAGAACCCACCCTAAACTCTAATTTTTCTAAAGCAGTTTATTTTGCTAAGGTGCACCTTTCAAAGCCTATAGCAGTATTAACTAACAGTAGTCTAGTAAAAATTCCTGAAATAAGAGAAGCTTTAAGTTGTGTAGACCTAGTACTTGCTTCTTTGGATGCTGGAAGACCCGAAACTTTTGAAAAAATTAATCAGCCTCATCCCTCTGTTAAATTTGCCGAAATAGTAGAGGGATTAAAAAAACTAAGAAATACTATGAAAGGAGAACTTTGGTTAGAAATACTTTTAGTAAAAGAAATAAACGATAACGAAAAGGAACTTAAAGCTCTTAAGAGATTGATAGAAGAAATTTCTCCTCATAAAGTTCAACTTAATACAGTAGTTAGACCACCTTCTTATAAAGAGGCTAAACCGCTGAGTGTGGAAGAACTTCACGAAGTTGCTTTTTTTCTAGGAGAAAAAACTGAAATCCTTTTACCTAAAAAAATTTCTGCAAAAGAAGAAAATACTTTAGAAAGTTTAAAAGATTTAGAAAAAAGTCTTTTAGACTATATTGCTAGACGTCCTGCTACTTTAAAAGAATTAGCAGCTGCTTTTGGAAAAAAAGAGTTTGTCCTTGAAAAAGTTATAAATAATCTTTTAAAACAAAAGAAAATTCTTAAAAAAGAACATGCCCAACAAGTTTTTTATTATTTAGAATAAAATATAAGCATTATGAGGAAGGAAGTTTGGACTGAGGCTGAATTTATAAAACTAGAAGGTGGTGAGATTCCGGAAGTTTATTTCTGGAATAGTTACTTTTGGTTAACAGAAAAACCACCTTCGGGATTAGGACTAAAACTTGATTCAAAAGAACTAGAGTATCTCAAAAAAGCTGTAGTAGAAAGATATCTTCTTATTATTAAAAGAGATTTGACTTATAAAAATATAGGAACTCCTTCTTATAGAGGACCTGAAAGGGCTTTGATAAATCTTAAAAGATTGCGGACTTTTCTAAAAAAAGAAAATTTGAAGGAAATAGATTGGAATTTGTTAAAATCTAAAATTGAAAAGTGGATAATTCAGTTTAAAGAAGAGTTGAAAGAAAACGATTATAAAAACTGGCTTAAAAGCAAGGTATTTAAAGATTTAGAAAAAATTATGAGAGAGGATATATGATAGGAATTATAGACTATTTAGCTGGAAACTTAACTAGCGTAGCTAGAGCACTTTCTTATCTTGGTTATTCTTGTTTTATTTCTTCTCAACCAGAAAAGCTTAAAAAGGCTGATAGAATCGTTTTTCCAGGGGTAGGAGCTGCTAAAAGTGCTATGAATAATCTTAAATTTTGGGGATTGGACGAGTTTATAATAACCTCTTTTAGAAAAGGAGTGCCTATCTTAGGAATTTGTTTAGGAACTCAAATTATTTTTGAAGAAAGTGAAGAGA
The DNA here is from genome assembly GCA_030578315.1 of Thermodesulfobacteriota bacterium. GTDB lineage: Bacteria > Desulfobacterota > Thermodesulfobacteria > Thermodesulfobacteriales > Thermodesulfobacteriaceae > Thermodesulfobacterium. The sequence goes on from JAUQQL010000032.1 coordinate 3,914, forward strand.
ACGGAGGTACAGAGACTTTAAAGCTTCTTAAAGGTAAGGTCAAACGTTTCCCTGAGCCGTTTTTTTACGAAAAAGAACGTTTAAAAGTTCCTCATATGGGCTGGAATAAGGTAAACTGGATAAGAAAACATTTTGTTTTTTCCAATCTTGACCCTGATTTTGAATATTATTTTGTTCACAGCTACTATGTAGTTCCTGAAGATCAGGAAGTGGTTTGCGGCACTACTTTTTACGGTATAAATTTTGTTTCAGCTATAGCTTATAAAAACTTAGTAGCTGTTCAGTTTCATCCCGAGAAAAGCGGTAAACCAGGACTTCAAATTTTAAAACAATTTTGTGAATGGAAACCTTAAAATATTTATTTTTTCAAAATAGGAGTTAAAACAGTAATTAGCTGTTTACCTTCTAATTTAGGAGGAATTTCAATTTGAGCTAAATTCTTAACAGCTTCAAAAATAGGTTGTAAAACTCTATCTGCTAATTCAGGATGCATAATTTCTCTTCCTTTAAAAATAACTCTTATTTTTACCTTGTTTTTATCTTCCAAGAATCTTAAAATATGTTTAATTTTCACTTCTAAGTCGTGTTTATCAGTTTTAGGACTTAATTTAATTTCCTTAACCTCGATTTGAACTTGCCTTTTTTTGGCTTCCTTAGCTTTTTTAGCTTCTTGATATAAAAATTCTCCAAAGTCCATAATTTTGCAAACTGGAGGAGTAACATGAGGAGCTATTTCTACTAAATCTAATCCATATTGGTCAGCTATGTTTAAAGCTTCGTTTAAAGACACTATACCTATTTGTTTTCCATCAGGTCCTATAAGACGAACTTCCTTGGCTTTGATTTTTTCATTTACTCTGTACTTTTCTCTCAGGTCTTTTTGCATATTCTTCCTCTTCCTTTAGGATGTTTTTTTGGGTATAAAAATAGGATAACGAAATTTAAAGAAAAAAATAAGTTAAGACTTTTCATTGAATAAAAGATAAGGTTGATTTTCTTTTTTTAGCTGAAAAATAAATTCTTCTATTTTTAAAGAATTTAAAATTTCTCCCTTTCTTGTTCTTACACTTATGGTATTTTCAGATTCTTCTTTATCACCTATAATTACCATATAAGGCACTTTTTCTTGTTGAGCTATTCTAATTTTATAATTAAGTTTTTCACTTCTAAAGTCTGTTTCTATTCTAAAACCTTCCTCTTTTAACCTTTGAGCCACCTTTTCTGCATAAAAAATATTGCGGTCGGTTATACTTAAAACTTTAATTTGAACCGGAGCCAACCAAAAAGGAAAAGCTCCAGCATAATTTTCAATAAGAATTCCCAAAAACCGTTCTAAAGAACCTAAAAGGGCTCTATGAATCATAATAGGTCTGTGAAATTGATTATCTTCTCCAACATATACTAAACTAAATCTCTCAGGAATATTAAAATCTACTTGAATGGTAGAACACTGCCAAAATCTTCCAAGTACATCTTTTATTTTTAGATCTATTTTAGGACCATAAAAAACTCCTTCTCCAGGGTCTATTTCGTATTCTAAATGTTTATTTTCTAAGGCTTTTTTCAAAGCTGATTCAGCTTTTTCCCAAATTTCAGGAGAACCTACAAACTTTTCAGGTCGGGTAGAAACAAAAATTTTATATTCACTAAAGCCAAAAAGTTTTAAAAAGAAAACCACTAAATCTAAAATTTTAGTAAGTTCTTCTTCTAACTGGTCTTCTTTACAAAAAATGTGAGCATCATCTTGAGTAAAACCTCTTACTCTTAAAAGCCCATGCAAAACTCCACTTCTTTCAAAACGATAAACTGTTCCAAGTTCGCAAAACCTTAAAGGTAAGTCTCGATAACTTCTTCTTTTTTGATTATAGATATAAATATGAAAGGGACAGTTCATAGGTTTTAACTGATAAGCTCTATTTTCTAATTCCATAGAAGGAAACATATTTTCTATATAAAAATCTAAGTGTCCAGAAACTTTCCAGAGCTCTTGTAAAGCTATGTGAGGAGTATAAACCAGTTGGTATCCCCTACGAAGATGGACTTCTTTCCAGAAATCTTCTATAATTTTTCTTATTATAGCTCCTTTAGGTAACCAAATTACAAGACCAGGACCAATATCTTCTTCTATAGTAAACAATTCTAACTCTTTTCCCAACTTTCTGTGGTCTCTTTTTTTGATTTCTTCCAGTTTTTCTAAATAGTTTTTAAGTTCTTCCTCAGAAAAAAAGGCTATTCCGTAAATTCTCCAAAGCATAGGATTGTTTTCCTTTCCTTTCCAATATGCTCCAGAAATAGAAAGAAGTTTAAAAGCTTTAACCTGACCAGTTGATAGAAGATGAGGACCTTTACAAAGGTCCAAAAAATTGCCTTGTGTATAAATAGTAACTTTATCCTCATTAATTTCTTTTAAAAGTTCTAGTTTAAAGTCTTCCTTCAGTTTTTTAAAAAGTTCTACAGCTTCTTCTTTAGAAAGTTCTATTCTTTCTAAAGGAAGATTTTGTTCAACAATTTCTTTCATTTTTTTTTCTATTTTTTCTAGGTCTTCTTCACTAAAAGGTTTTTCATAATAGATGTCATAATAAAATCCGTCTTCTGTAGCCGGACCAATTCCTAACTTAGCCGAAGGGAAAAGTTCCTTTACTGCTTGAGCTAAAATGTGAGAGGCAGTGTGTCTTAAATAAAGTAAGGATTTAGGGTCAGAAAAAAAGATAGGCTCTAGTTCTATTTCTTTTTCTAAAGAATGATTAAAGTTGTAATGCCAATCAATCAATTCATTTTTGTATTTAAAACCAATAGGTAGTTCTTTTTTTTGTTTTTTAAATTCTGAAATAAGAGACTTTAAAGAAACAGAAAAACTAAACTGAAATTCTCCCAAATTTTTAATTCTAAATTTCAAAAGTAAACCTTAACTCCTTTTAGAGGAAATAAAATGGTAGGCGCGGGCGGGATCGAACCGCCGACCTCTTGCGCGTCAAGCAAGCGCTCTCCCACTGAGCTACGCGCCTTTTTTAATAATTATTAAAAATACCATCATTTAAATTTATGTCAAGTTGGTGTAAAGATTTTGTGAAAATTAATCAGATCTTTGTAAAAGCTTTTTTCTTAAAAATTTTTTTCCAATTTTATGCCAAAGTTTATTAAGTTTGGATATTGTCTAAGTTCCTTTTTTATGGTATTATAAAAATCTAATCTATGAAAGTTCTTTTGGTTGAACCTTTTGAAGGTTTTAAAAAAATTTTAGAATCTCTCCTTAAAAAGTTTACTGAAGATATAATTTGGACTAAGTCCATTGAGGAAACACTTTTTTACTTAAATAACTTAGAAGATGAAAACGAATTACCTCTTTTATTAATAACTTCTTACATCTTACCTGATGGTGATGCTATAAAACTTTTTAAAATCATAAGGAAAAACAGAAAATTTGACTCTATTATTTTGTTAATGTGCACTTAAGATGACCCTAAAATTTACAAAGAAGCTTTAATAGCTGGGGTAACTAGGATCTTTTTGAAATCTAAGTTAAATGAGGAATTAAGAGAATATCTGATAAATCTTGTTAAAGAAAAAGAAATAGAAGTTCTTTCGGGAACTATTGTTTATGTAGAAGACTCTCCAGTTTGGGCTAAACTTTTAGAATCGTTTTTGAGTCAAAGTAAAGTTAATTTTAAAGTTTTTTTAGACCCAGAAGAAGCTTATCAGTATATTTTAAATAATTCGGTTGATCTTGTTTGTATAGACCTAGTATTAGATAGTAAAATTTCAGGATTAGAGCTTTTAGAAAAGATTCGTAAAAGTGAAGAAAAATTTTCTATACCTGTAATAGTAATTACAGCCTTTGACGACCCAGCAAGAAGAGCAGAAATTTTTAGATTAGGTGCTAACGATTATATTACTAAACCCGTATTGAAAGAAGAGTTTTTAGCAAGAATTAAAAACATCTTGATAAATAAAAAGCTTTTAGAAGAGATTCGAGTTCAAAGTGAAAAACTTAAAGAACTTTCTTTAAAAGATTCTTTAACTGGTGTTTATAACAGAAGAATTTTAGAAGATTTTGTATCGGAAGAGCTTGAAAAAGCTAAAAAGTATAGTTTTGACCTTAGTTTTATTATGATTGATATTGATAATTTTAAAGAAATAAATGATCAGTACGGACATATTATAGGAGATTTTGTATTGAAAAGAATAGCACACTTAATTTCTAAAAAAATTAGAAAGGGGGATTTGATAATAAGATACGGAGGAGAAGAATTTTTGGTTATGTTAAGTTATTGTAACCTTCAAAATGCTTTTAAAAGAGCTGAAGAAATAAGAAAAGCTATAGAAGAACTAAGTTTAGAAAAACTTAAAATAACAGCCAGTTTTGGAGTAACTTCACTTTCTTTACATCCTGAAGCAACTTTAGAGGAGTTGATAAATTTTGCTGACCAGGCTCTTTATAAAGCTAAAAGAGAAGGTAAAAACAGGGTAGAAATTTTTTAAATTTTTTTAAATTATTATGTTCATTATTATGTTCATAAAAGATACTTCCCTTATTGGAGGGAAGTGTTAAGAAATTATTACTTTAATCTAGGGATTCCATATTTTCTTGGCATTTATTATTTTTTTATTAATTTTAAAAAAATTGTAAAAAAACTTATTAAAAAGTAAAAAACTACACAATTTAAGACTTAGAAATGAAAACAGAAAATTTAGATAAGATTTTAGAAATGGTTTTGGAACTAGTAAGGGAGGTGGGAAACTATTTAAAATCTGCTTATTTATCTCTTAACGAGGTTTATCATAAGGATAAAATAGACTTAGTGACTGAGGCTGACTTAAAGTCTGAAGAACTTCTGAAGAAAGGTCTTAAAGAAATTAATCCTTTGTTTTCGGTTATAGCAGAAGAGAGTTATAATTTAGAAGAAAAGATATCTTCTAATGTTTATTGGTTAGTTGACCCTCTTGACGGAACAACGAATTTTGTTCACAAGCTTCCTTGGTTTGCTATTTCTGTAGCTCTTATGAAAGAAAAAGAGCCGCTTTTAGGGGTGATTTATAATCCGATAATAGAGGAACTTTTTTGGGCTAAAAAAGGGGAAGGGGCTTTTTTAAACGGAATATCTATTAAGGTTTCATCAAGTGAAGATCTTTTATATTCTCTTTTAGCTACAGGATTTCCAGCTTCAAAAATTTTGGAAAGACCTGACTATTTTGTACCTCTTTTTAAGGAACTTATAACTAAAACTCAAGGAATTAGAAGATTTGGTTCAGCGGCTTTGGATTTAGCTTATGTAGCTTGTGGAAGGTATGACGGTTTTTGGGAACCATATCTTAAACCTTGGGACACGGCTGCAGGATTTTTATTAGTAAAAGAAGCTGGAGGAACAGTTACGGATTATTTTGGCAATCCTTATCATCCCTTTTTAAATACTGTTGTAGCCTCAAACGGTAAAATTCATCCTTTTTTAATACAATTAACTTCTCGCTTTCATCCAGACTATTTTAAACCTTTTCGTAATCCTTTTCCCACAGTAGATGTCGTTATAGAAGTAAACGAGGGAATAGTACTTATTTATAGAAAAAATTATCCTTATGGATGGGCGTTGCCAGGAGGGTTTGTAGAATACGGAGAAACACTAGAGGAAACTGCAATAAGAGAAGCTAAAGAGGAAACGAATTTAGATATAGAAATAAAATACCTTTTAGGATGTTATTCTAACCCTAAAAGAGACCCACGCTTTCACACTATTACTACTGTATTTGTGGCTAGTGGAAGAGGAGAACTTAAAGCAAAAGATGATGCTAAAATAGCTAGAATTTTTAAATTAAACGAAATCCCTTGGGAAAAGCTGGCTTTTGATCATGCCCAAATTTTAAAAGATTACATGAAGCTATGTAAAAAAGAAGTTTTTTAAATGAAAAAACTAGAATTTTTTTGCGAAAAAATTGAAGAACTTATTAAAGAAAATTTAGAATTGTTGGTTTTGGAAAAAAATCCTTCCTGGAGAAGTATGTTAATAGAAATTTTTAAAAGTTTAGGAATAAAAGATAGTAAGATTTTATCTTCCGAGGAGGAAATTTTTATTGAATTGAAGGGAAACTCAAGTTTTATTCTTGTTCTATCTTTAAATGCCGTATTTTTTGAAGAAAATTTAAAATTTTTAAAAAAAATTAAAGAACTTTCTTACGAGTCTAAAATTTTAGCTCTTTTAGAAATTCCTTTTTTAGAATATTTAGGAAATTTGAACTTGGGAGCTTACTTTTTGGCCGGGGTTGATGAAATTATTTTAAAACCTTTTAGCCTAGAAGAATTTAAAGCTAGATTTTTAAAGCTTTTAAAGGAAATTTATTTAATAAAGACTCTTCAGAAATTTATAGTAGAAGACCCTTTAACGGGGGTATTTAATAGAAGATATTTTGAAGAAATTATAAAAGAAGAAGCTTATAGAGCCTTAAGACAGAAATATCCTTTAGTAGTTTTTATGATAGACTTAGACAAATTTAAGTACTACAATGACCGCTTTGGGCACCAAGCAGGGGATAGATTACTTAGAGCTTTGGGTGAGATTCTTTGTGAAGGTACGAGAAAAAAAATAGACAAAGTTTGCAGATATGGAGGCGACGAATTTGTTGTAGTTTTACCTCATATTAACTGGGAAAATGCCTTGTCTGTTATAAAAAGAATTTTTTCTTTATGGGAAAAAGCCGATTTTGAACCTGTTACTCTTTCAGCGGGAGTAGCTCAATTAATCTTTAAAGATAATTTAGAAAAAAGTATTTCAGATTTAATAAATAGAGCTGACTCAGCTATGTATGAAGCTAAAAAAATTACAGGAAATTCTTTTGTAGTAGATGAAGAAACTCTTAAGCTAAAGACAGTCTCAGAATTTCCTGATAAGGGTGAACTTTCTCGATCTTAACTTTTACTTCTTCTCCAGGTGTTAGCTCACTTTTAAAATTTATTAGATCTCCTATAATGTTGTAATCTATTAAATAAACTTTAGCTTTTTTATTCTGAACTTCCACAACTAAAGCTTTTAAGATTTGGTTTTTTAAGTATTTTTGGAAATATTTAAACAGATAATACTTTTCTCTTTTATTTTGAAGAAAAACTGCTCTTTGCCAGTTATTACTCAACTCTCCTAAAATTTTAAGGGTTTCACTTTCTGAAAGAGTAGGGATTCCTAGAAGGTGACATTTTAGTTGATGTTGAATAAATAAATCTAGAAACCTTCTAATAGGAGAAGTAACTGTGGTATAGTAGTCCACACCAAGTCCAGCGTGAAACGAAGGAACTGTAGAAATTTCTGATTTAGCCAAATGCTTTAACTGAAGAAGTTTTAAAAACAAGCTTTTTTCTCTATCTTCAATAATTTCCGATGGTCTAGGTTGAGAACGGTAAATAGCAGGAAGATTGTTTTTATAAAGGTATTCTGCGGTTAAGGTATTAGTTAAGATCATGGCAGAAGCTACAAGTTCTCTTGCAGGGGTCATTTCTATCTTTTTCAAAAATATTTCTCCTTTCTCATTTACTTTAATTTGAATCTCAGGAAGAAATACATATACTGCCCCTTTTTCTTCTCTTTTTTTGTCTTGAGTTTTAAGTAACCTGTAAAGATTTTGCCAGAAAGCATCAAACTTGAGAAGTTCGTCCACTTCTTCATAAACGAATCTATGTTTTACTTCAATAATAGAAAGCATGGGTTCAAAATAAAGAACTTCAAAGTCAGAACTAAAGACTATTTTAAAAGTAAAAGCTGGTTTTTTTTGGCCTTTTTTTAAGCTAAACTTATCGTGGGAGAGGGAAAAGGGAAACATGGGATAAATTTTGTCAGGAAGATAAAGGGTAGAAGCTCTTTCCAAAGCACCTTCCCAGAGAGCAGAACCAGGTTTGACAAATCCAGCTACCTCCGCAATGTGCACATAAAGAATAAGTTCTTTTTTAGTTTTTTCTAAACTTAGGGCATCATCAAAATCTTCGGTTTCCTCAGCATCTATAGTAAAGGTTTGAAGATAACTTAAGTCTACTCTATTTCTTGGATCAACTGTCTGTTTTAAAATTTCTTCAGCTTCTTTTAAAGCTTTTTCCGAAAATTCAGTAGGAAATTTAGTTCGTAAAAGTTCAAGATTTTCGTCTTCACTCCAGATCTTATTTTTAACTAACACTTCAAAAACTTTAAAAGGGTCAGTTAAATTTACTCTTTTTAAAACTTCTTTAACTAATTTCGCAGACGATGAAGTTTCTCCCCATAAAACATAATTTTTAAGACTTGAAATCCAGAACTCTTTTACTTCTGAAGGTAACTCTGTAAGAGGGTCGTTTTTTATAAACTTTTTTATAAACTCTTCTCCTTCGTTTATTTTAACCAATTTCTCTAGCTCTTTTTTTCTTTGAAGAAGGCTTTTTTCTACCTCTTCTTTCGATAGAACTTCTAATTTTCCAGGTTCTTTAAGTTTAAAGTATGTCCTGTCCTCTAAAATTTTTCTCAAAAGCCCGGCAACTTCGTCCTCTTCAGCTGGTCTTCCTAAGTAAAGCTCAGCAAGTTCTTTGGCTGAAATTTCCTCAATCTCTCCGGTTAAAATTTCCCAAAGTTCTTTTAGATCAAAGCTTTCTTTAATTTTTTCTCTCTTTTCGTTTTTTTCTTTTAAAATACTCAAAATTTGATTTAAGTCTTTAAAAGGTAAAGGTTTTTCTTCAAAATAAACCAATACCGAAAGATTTATCAATTCCTCTTTACCAGTGGGTAAAACAATGTGAAGTCTTTTTTCTTTGACTTCTTTTACATAAGAAACAACTAATTTATCTTTATAAAAAAGTTCTACTAATCGGTTTTTAAAAATTTCAGCAACCATAAAGTTCTTTTAAGAACTCAAAACCTTCAAGGCCGATCTTAAGTCTAAAGTCCCTTCGTATAAAGCTCTGCCTACTATAACCCCCTTAAGTCCTTCATTTTCATAAGGTTTTAATGTAAGAAGGTCTTCTATACTGCTTATTCCTCCTGCTAAGATAATAGGATTTTGAGAAACTCTTAAAGCTTTTTCTAGTCTTTCAATTTCAACTCCTTTTTGAGTGCCGTCCTTTTCTATAAGAGTCAAAATAACTGCAAAAAGTTTACATTCGTTTAAAAATTTAATAACATCTAAATAAAAATGTTCTGAAGTTTTTAACCATCCTCTAACAGCAATCTTTTCTCCCCTTACATCCACACTTACTATAATTTTTTCTGGATAAAGCTGAGTTATGTTCTTAAGCCATTTAAAGTCTTCTATAGCTTTAGTTCCTAAAATTACTTGAGAAACTCCCGAAGAAAGATAAAATTTGACAATTTCTTCAGTTCTTATACCTCCACCTACTTGAATCGGGATTTTAAGATTTTTAGCTATTTGAACTATGACTTCTTTGTGACAGGGAAATCCCTTTTTTGCTCCTTCCAGGTCCACAAGGTGAATTCTTTTAGCTCCTTCCCTTTCAAAAAAAAGGGCATATTCTAAAGGATTTTCTCCGTAAACAGTAACTTGAGAGTAATTTCCTTGAAAAAGTCTTACTACTCGGTTATCTTTTAAGTCTATAGCTGGAATTAAAAGCATAGAGTTTTATTTAGGAAAACTTTTTAAAATTCTATTTAAACCTCTTTCAGCTAGTTCTTTAGCAGTTAACCACTTAATTTTGCCATAAAGACTTAAATTTAACAAATTTTCACTGAGTGGTTTTTGAGTTTCGTCAAAAAGTTCGTACCAGAGAATTTTTCCGCTGCTGCCTTCATAAAGAACTATGGTAAAGGCTACTGAAGCAGGTTCCTTTGCAGCAAACCCCTTGCCTTTTCTTTCTTTAAATCTGTAAATTTTCCCATAAAGAATGGCATCTGCTCTAGTTTTTTGAGCTAAACTTTTTATTACTTCTTCCGGAGTTTTAATATCTTCTAAAATATTTCCAATTAAACTTTCAAATTCTACCGGAGAAAGAAAGACAAACTGATAAGAGGTTTTTAAACTTAGTAATTCTTTTTTTAAAAGCTCGTTCATAGTTTCCTGAGCAAAACTTTCTAAAGGACCAGATACTATTCCTCTAACTGGAGAGGGAAAAACCTTTTCAGTACTAGAGAGATAAAGGTCCCAAGGTAATACTAAAACTACTTTAATATGTTTATACCTTTCCGAAGGTATATAAACTTTCTTAGGCTCGCTGCAGGAAGAAAGAATAAAAAAGAGCCAGATAATAAAAATAAAAATAAAGTTATACTTATGACTCACGTTTAAAGTCTCTTTTCCCAATTTTATAAGCAATAGCTTTTAAAATTTTTTATATTTAAAATTTTAATTTCTTTTCCTTTTACTTCCACTAGTTTTTTTTCTTTTAATTCTTTAAAGATTCTGGAAAGAGTTTCAGGAGTTACTCCTAAAAGCAGGGCTAACTGATACTTAGAAACATTTAAAAAAAAACTTTCTCTTTTACCCTCTTGAGAAAGTTCCCATAAGTAATAAATAAGTCTCTCTTTAGCTTCCTTTAAGCTAAGATTTTCAATAGTTTTTACTAGGTCTTTAACTTTTAAAATAAGTACACCTATAAAGTTTAAAGCAAGCTCTGGTTTTTGATTAATTAATTTTAAAAATTTTTCTTTTTCAAAAAAAACTACCTCTAAAGGGGTGAGAGCTTGAGCCCAAGCTGGATAAGAAGAAGTTCCAACTAGAACTACTTCGGCAAATATATCTCCTCTGGTTAAAATATGTAAAATTTGTTCTTTACCTTTAGAAGATAGTTTGTAAATTTTAACTAAACCATTAGAAACCAAGTAAAAACCATAAGCTTTTTCTCCTTCACCAAATAAAATTTCATTTTTTTTATAGTACTTTAAAATTCCCAGTAAGGCAATCTCTTTAAGTATTTCTTCCCCTAAATTTTTAAATAAAGGACTTTCCTTTAACACTTCTAAGATTTTTTTATTTTTCAAGGTTTTTTAAATAAGTTTAAATAAGTTTTAAATTAAATTATAATTTTCCTTAAGAATCTTTTTAAGCTGTTCCAGAGAAGCTTCAGAAAGTTTGCAAAGTGGAGGTCTAACTTCTGGAGTTTCAATTTTACCCATAAGCCAGAGAGCAAATTTAGCAGGTACGGGATTAGTTTCTATAAACAAAGCTTTGTAAAGAGGATAAAGTTTTAAATTTAACTCTTGAGCTTCTAGTACATTGCCTTTTAAAGATTTTTCCATAAGTTCTGCCATTTCCTTGGGCATTATATTGGCTGCTACTGAAATAACACCTTTTCCTCCAAGCATAATGGTAGCGTAAGCTGTAAAGTCATCTCCCGAAAGAACTGTGAAGTTTTTAGGTACTTTCATAATTACTTCAGTTACCTGTTTAATATCTCCACAAGCTTCTTTAATAGCTACAATGTTTTCAATTTGAGCAAGATTAGCTGTGGTTTCTGGCAAAAGATTTACCGAAGTTCTGCCAGGTACATTATAAAGAATGAGAGGTATTTTAGTATTTTTAGCTATGTAGCTGTAGTGTTCGTAAAGACCATTTTGAGTTGGTTTGTTGTAGTAAGGAGTAACAAGTAAAGCATAGTCAAATCCCATTTCCTCAGCCATTTTAGTATATTCCAAAGTTACGCTAGTGTTGTTGGTTCCAGTTCCTACGATTAGAGGTACTTTCCCTTTGGCTTCTTCTAAAGCTACTTCCATAATTTTTTTTCTTTCTTCCTTGTTTATGGTTACCGCTTCGCCAGTTGTTCCTAAAACTAGGATTCCGTGAGTTCCAGCTTGAAGATGCCATTTAATAAGATTTCTTAAAGAATTTTCATCAACTTTACCATTTTTGAAAGGTGTAACCAAAGCTACAATTGAACCTTTTAATTCCATATTCAATCCCCCTTTAATTTAAATTTATCTTAAAGCATCTATTTTTATTTTTCCTTCAAAAATAAATAAAGTTTCTCCTTCTAGGTAAAGATTATTTTCTTTAAGGTCTATGTAAACTTTTAAAATTTCTCCTCCTTTAGTTAGGACTTTTACTTCCGGATCTTTTACTAATCCAAGTTTGTAAGCTATATAAGCTGAAGCAGAAACTCCTGTTCCACAAGCTAAAGTTTCAGCTTCAACTCCTCTTTCATAAGTTCTAACTTTAATAAAGTCATCTTGTAAAACGGCTACAAAGTTTACATTAGTTCCAGAGGGTTTAAATCTTTCATGAAATCTAATTTCTGGAGCTAACTTTTCAACAGGTAGATTTTCTAACCCTACTTTATCTAAAAAAATTACTACATGAGGAACTCCCGTATTTACAAAATGAGCTTTATATTTTCCTAAACTTGTTTCAATTTCAAGGTTAAGAGTTAGGTCTTTAGGAGAAGTTAAAGCTATCTTAACTTGCGAATTTTTAACTTTTGCCCAAACAAGACCAGATTTAGTTTCAAAATAAAAAGGGCTTTTAAAAAGACCTAGTTCCGTTACCAATCTAGCTACACATCTTGCTCCATTTCCACACATCTCAGCTTCGCTTCCGTCAGCATTAAAAAACTTCCAGGAAAAACTTGCTTCAGAACTGCGAGGAGTTTCTAAAAGAATTAAACCGTCAGCAGAAACAGAAAACTTGGAACGACAAAGTTTTTGAGCCAAAAATTTAGCTTCCGAAAAATTGATTTTTTCGTCAAAATTTAGAATAACTATAAAGTCGTTACCTGAGGCTGAAAGTTTATAAAAAGTAAGATTTTCAAATTTTTTTAAATTTTTACCTTCCGAAGTATTGTCTTCGCTCATATAGAAATTATTATTAAAAAACTTTAGAGTTGAAGTTTCTTTATTTTAAGGAATTTTAATTGAGTTTTTGGATTTTACAATATATATAATATAGTTAAAAGTTAAAACTTGCAGAGTTTAAAATGAAAGACTTTAAGTTAATAAGTAAAAGAGCTTCAGCAGGAGCTGGTAAAACTTTTGCTCTAGCAGTAAGGTATCTTAATCTTCTTAGCGAGATGGGAGAACCTTCTGCTGAAAAACTGAGACAAATAGTAGCTATTACTTTTACTAATAAAGCTGCTGCTGAAATGAAGGAAAGAATTCTTAGGTTTTTAAAGGAAATATCTCTTGAAACGGAGTTTTATCAAAAGATTTTAAAAAAAGAAGTTTCTTTAACTCCGGAAAGGGCTTCTTTGTGGATTGAAGTTATTTTAAAAAACTACTTTGATTTTCAAGTTAGAACTATAGACAGTCTTTCGGTAGCTATTTTAAAGGGTCTTTCTTATGAGCTAGGTATCAAACCAGAATTAAAAGTTCTTTTTAAAGAAAGTGAGATTTTAAATGAAGCCTTTGAGGTTCTTCTTTCTTACCTAGCCGACTCTCAAGCTAAAGATTACCATGAAATGTGGAGAAGAGTTCTTAAAGCTTATCTTACTTATGATGAAAAGGGAGGATTTTATCCCGAAAATGGACTTAAAAGAAGAATTCTTAAGGAAATCTATCCCAAAATTGGTAGAGAAAATCTAATTTTTAGCTTAAATCCCGAAGTTAAAAAGCAAGAATTGGACGAGGCTTTTTCTCAATTAAAAAAAGCTTATGCAAAGTTGTATTCTTTTTTAGCAAACTATCAAAAATACCTTTCTCCTTCAGTTAAACTAAACTTTAAACCTGTTCCAGATTCTGTAGACCATGAGTTTTTTTTAAATTACGGAAAAATCAAGACTTTTCTAGAAAGAAGCCCTGAAAATTTCTTTAAAATTAACTTTGACCAGAAAAAAATGGAAGATTTTAAACAAATTTTTTTCGATTTTCAAATAAAATATAAAAGTTGGTTAAAATTGTGTCATGAATTTGTTTATATAAAGCTTGCTGAATATTATCCTTTTTTAGAAAAACTTAAAAAACATGTAGAAGACATTTCTCTTAATGAAGGTCTTCTTCTTGGAAGTAAACATTGGACTCAACTTATTTTGAAAGCCGTAGAAGATAAAGGGGTTTTACCTCTTATTTATGCTCACTTTGCTTGTGAATTTAAGCATTTTCTTTTTGATGAGTTTCAGGATACTTCTTTAGAGCAGTGGCAAGCACTTTTCCCTATTTTTGAAGATGTTTTATCTTCTTCAGAGGAAAGCACTTTTTTTGTAGTAGTTGATCCCAAGCAAGCTATTTACGGCTGGAGGGGAGGTGAGTGGAGACTTTATCACGAAATTTTTATTCATCATAGTTACTTTTCTTTTGTTGAAAAATCTTTAATAAAAGAAGAAGTTTTACTTCACAATTATCGTTCTCATCCTCACTTAGTATACTTTTTTAATCTTCTTTTTAAAAACTTTTCGGATGAAAATTTTATACTTCACAAAAGAATAAAATTAGGGAATAAATCCAAATTTTTAGCTGAAATTTGCTTGGGGGAAAGAGCTCCTTTAGAAGTAAAAGAAGAGTTCTGTAGACAACTTTTAGAAGTTTTTAAAGATTCTGAACAAAAGGCTGCAAGAGAAGTTTTTTTAAAGGAGAACTGGAGTAGTAAAGAAGAGGTAAGAATAAACATTTTTGAGGTAGGCAATTTTAATACTTCTAAAAGTGAAGTAATTGAGAGTTTAAGAGGATGCTTTTTGGAAAGTATTTTAGAGGAGTGGAAAAAATACTCCGAACTTTCAGAAGATAATGCCATAGCGGTTTTAGTGAGAAAAAATGAACAAGGTGAAGAGATTTCTTCTTGGCTTATGCAAAAGGGTATTCCGGTAATTACGGAAAATTCTTTAAAAATAGGTACTTCTTTTGTAGTAAAAGGACTGTTTTCCCTTCTTAATCTCATAGAAAATCCGGAAACAGAGCTTTACATTTATGGATTTTTAGCTTCTGGTTTACTTACTTCTGGCCCAAAAAGTGAAGAAGAATTAATTTATTTATGGCTTGATCCTAAAGAAAGAGAAAAACTTAAAAGAGAGGTTTCTAATTTAGTAAAAAAAGTAAGTTCTTTAATTCCGGGAAAGGACCCTTATCAGTTAGTTTGGGTGCTTATTGATGAACTTGCTTTAGAAAAAAGACTTTCCGAAGACCTTGCTTTTCATCAACCTTTTGTAGAAAGGTTTCTTGAGGTTATTCATCAGTTTGTGTTAGAAGAGGGTCCAAGTTTAACCAAGTTTATTAAATTTTGGGAAAAAGGGGGTCTTGAAGCCAAAATCGGTACTCCAGAAAGAGTAAAAGCTGTACGAATAATAACTATTCACAAGGCTAAGGGACTTGAGTTTCCCGTGGTT
The DNA here is from genome assembly GCA_030578315.1 of Thermodesulfobacteriota bacterium. Classification (GTDB taxonomy): domain Bacteria; phylum Desulfobacterota; class Thermodesulfobacteria; order Thermodesulfobacteriales; family Thermodesulfobacteriaceae; genus Thermodesulfobacterium. Next base: position 19,107 of record JAUQQL010000032.1, read on the forward strand.
TTTGTCCCTTTTACAGACTTTACGGTAAGAGATTTTACTCCTATTGAGGTGGTTGAAAGTAAACAAGATCCTGAGCAAAAGTATATAGTCCAATTGAAAGAGCCTTTACCAGAAGAGCTGCTTAAATACCGTTATAAAATTTTTGCTAAAAATCTTCAAGAAGAACTGCATCTTTTTTATGTAGCTTTAACAAGAGCTAAGGAAAAGTTGTATCTTTTTTTGCCACTTTACAAAGCTGTAGGATTTTATCCTCTTTCTGTGTGGATAAAACCTTTGATTGAAGAAGTAATAAGTATCTGTCAACAAGAGGGTATTCCTGTAAACTACATTTGTTGCCAAAATTTGGGAAAGGAGGTTTAACCTCAGGTGAAGTATCCTTTTGAATATCTTAAGGTAAAACATGGTAACTTTACCTCTTTAGAGGATTTAATAGAAGAGCTAAAGAGAAAAAAAAGGGGAGAAATATTACACTTAATTTTAAGTTTTGTAAAAACTTGGGAGGATTTTGAGAAAACTTCCTGTTTAGTAAAGAAAGCCCTTTTTATTCTTGAAGAAAAACCTTGTAGTTGGAATCTTGAAGAAGATTTTATAAAACCTGTCAGAGCTTTAACGGAGTTTCCTCAGGTAAAGCTTTTTTTTCCTTCTTTAAGCGAAAAAGTGGAATTTTTGTTAAGAGAAAGGTTCATTTTTTTTAAGGGCTCAACCTTACGTCCTGATAGAATTGTTATTTATCCTGACAAAGCTGTGGTAGTAGACTTTAAGACTCACTGGTTTGAAGGGCAAGAACATATTTTGGAGGAATATCGGAACCAAGTTAAAACCTACGCCGAAGCAGTTTTTCAAATTTTTAACAAACCTTGCTATGGGTTTTTACTTTTTATTGAAAAACCTAAAATTGAGGAAGTATGTTTTTATGCTAGGTGAACTTTACATAGTAGACCTTTCTTTAAACCTGTTTGAAGTTTTGATTGAGCACCTTTTAAAAAGAAATCACTTAAGTTCTGCTCTTATTATTTTTCCTCACAGAAGAGCTATTGAATTTTTTAAGTATTATTTAGGTAAAAAAATTCGTAGTTCGGTTATTCTTCCCGAAATGAAAGCTTTTATGGATTGGGTTATTGAGTATTCAGCAGAAATTCAAGAAGAACCTGGTATTTTACTTAATCCTTTTGACCAAGCATGGATAGTTTATCAAGCGGTGTTAGAACTTTCTCAAAACGGGGTTATTTTTCCAGAGTGGACCAAAGACTGGGAAAAGTTTTTACCGTGGGCTATAAAACTTACAGAACTTTTTCAGGAGTTTGAACAGGTACTCAAAGAAATTAAGGACTTTCCTTATCCTCCAGAGGAAGTTTTACCTTCCAAAGCTTCAGAACTTTTGGAAAACCAGAAAAAGATTTATCAAAAGTTTGTAGAAATTCTTAAAAAAAATAAATACACTACCCCTATTCAACAGTTGAAGCTACTTGCTGAAAACGAGATTCCTCTTCCTTCAAAGCCAGTTTATGTAGTGGGTTTTTACGCTTTAACTAAAGCTGAAGACAGGTTGTTTAGGAAGTTTTTTGAAAAAGGTGCTTACTTTTACTGGCATGCTCAAGTAGACAATCTTTCAGAACTTCACGAAAGATGGCTTAAAGAGTGGGAAAGAGATTATAATTTGAAACCTGTTAAGATTTTCGGAGACAAGCATATTCCTAAACTTTACTTTTTTGAAGCTCACGACCTACACTCCGAACTTGCAGAACTTAAAAAAAGGCTTCCTCAAAACTTTGAAAATATTCCTCCCGACGAAATACTTATAGTTCTCCCTTCTTCTGAAAATCTTTTACCTCTTTTACATTATCTACCTTCCTTTCCAGTTAACATCACTTTAGGTTATCCTCTTAAGTTTACGCCTTGGGCAACTTTCTTAAATTCCCTTTTTGAAATTATTTTAAAATATAACCCTGAGAGGGGCTTTAAAACTTCAACTTTTATTGAATTTTTAAAAACTCCTTATTTGGAATTTTTTTCTAATTTAAGCCAAAAGTTGACCACTTATGGAGGGGCTTATTTAAAAAAAGATAAAATTTTAGAAATAGCTGACAACCAAGAGAAAGTTCACCTTGAAACTTTATTTAAAAATCTTATAGAACCTTTAATCTCAGCCGACACTCCTCGTAAGTTTTCTCAAGTCTTAAAAAAGGGAATAAAATTTCTAAATCTAGGTGAACAAAAAAGTATTTTTGAAAGAGAAGTTTTGTTTACTTTTGTAGAAAAAGTTCTTAAACCGGTAGACACCTTTCTTTTCGCTGACGAAAAGATGTCTTCTAGAGGACTTTCTAGTCTTTTTAAAGAAATTCTCAATTATGTAACTATACCTTTTGAAGGAGACCCTCTTACCGGAATTCAAGTAATGGGTCTTCTAGAAACTCGACTTCTTTCTTTTAAAAAAGTCTATATTTTAGATTTAAACGAAGGAACTTTACCGGTATTGGAAGATATTAATCCTCTTCTTCCTCAAAAAGTAAGAAAAATTTTAGGACTTTCTGATAAAGAAAGAGAGGAAACTATAATTAGATATCACTTAGAAAGACTTATTAATTCTGCTAAAGAAGTTCACCTTTTTTGGCAATACTTCACCTCTGCAAGAACTGAACTAGGTTTAGAAACTAAAAAAATCAGAAGTCGGTATGTAGAAAAACTTATTTGGGAAATAGAAAAAAGGGAGAAAAAATTTTTTGAAGAAAGTGCTTATAAAGAACATTTTAAAAGGTCAAAACTTTGTTTAACTCCTGAAAAGGTGAATGAGTATCTTGTCAAAAATGATAGAGTAAGAGAAAAACTTCGTGAAAATTTGACTCTTCTTTCACCTACTTTTTTAGAAGAGTATTTGAGGTGTCCTCTTCAGTTTTTTTACAATCGCGTACTTCAATTAAAACCTCTTAGAGGAGGGGAGGAAGTTGCTTACGATGAACTTGGTAAAGCTGTTCATTCTGCCTTGGAAGATTATTTTGCAGAAATTACAAATTTAAAAGGAAAAACAGAACTTGCAGGTATTAAAGTTTTAAAAACTGATCTTGATTTTCACAAGTTATGGAAAACTTTTTTAAAAAAGCTTGAAAGTCAGAACTTTTATCCTAATCTTTCTCCTGAAAGGCGCTTTCTTTTAGAGGAAACGGCTAAATTTAGACTTAAAAAGTTTCTGGAAGATTCTCACCCAAAAGTCACTAAAATCGTAACCTTAGAAAAGTGGGTAGAAAGATTTATAAATATTGAAGAGTTTGATAATTTAAGAATAGGAGGTTTTATAGACAGAGTTGACCTCAGGGAATCTGAAAATTTTGAATTTTATTTGATTTTGGATTATAAAACGGGTTTTGTGGAAAGTCCAAACAAAAGATTTTTAGAACTTACAGAAGAAAAAATTTCCAAAATGCAATATGATGAAGAAGCTTTAAAGGAGTTAAGAAAAAGATTGAATCACCTTCAGTTGTTAGTTTATGTTTATTTGTGGAAAAAATATCTAGAAGAAAAGGATCAAACCAAAGATACGAAGAGGGTTGAAGCAGCCTATGTTAAACTTTACAAAGACGGTCGTGAAGAATGTTTTAAATTAGTAAATGATTCAGTGTCTCACAATTGGATTGAAAGTTGTCTTCCTTTAGTTTTGAAATTTATAGTAAAACACATGCTTGATTCTCCTTATTGGTATCCTGCTAAAGAAAAAATAATTTGTAATTTCTGTGCTTATTCTCTTTTATGTCGTTATTCTGTTTAATATTGTGATTTTTTATTAAGTGATGAGTGATCTAATGGCTAGCAGCCTTACATTTCGTGAGGTGAAAAACTAGTAAAACGGAAAAAAGTTTAAAACTTAAGGAGGATAAAAAATTAAAAAAGCTAAAAGGATACTTGAAAAATTTGACTTAAGGAAAAAAGAAACTGTTTTGGAGGCGGTCATAAAAACAAGTATTGTTAATTTTTTTGCTCGTCTTTTTGGTTATGGAAGGTCTTTGGTTATTGCTATTCTTCTTGGATTTAATTATCAGACAGACGGATTTTTTATGGCTCTTTCTCTTATTGGGATTTTTCTCGTGTTTGCCGATGTTTTTGATTCTATAGGAGTTCCTCAACTTGTAAAAGCAAGGCTTGAAGGAGAGGAAGCGTTTAAACGTCTTGCAGGGCTTCTTTTTACTTTTACTATTTTTCTTGCACTCTTTACTACTTTGCTTGCTTTACTTCTTACTCCTTTTATACTAAAAATCCCCTGCGGTTTCACTGACGAGGCTTTAAGTGCTACTAAAGTTTCTTATCTTCTTCTTATTCCCTACCTTGGCTTTAATTTTTTGTTTCAACAT
>JAUQQL010000033.1 GCA_030578315.1 Thermodesulfobacteriota bacterium
TATATACTTAAAATCAAATCTAATAATTGCAAAAAGGCTTTTGTTAAAAAAGTTATCATTAAATTAATTTTTAACTTTATTTTCTTTTTTCTCGTAAGCTTCTATAATTTTTTGAACAATGGGATGTCTTACCACATCTTTTTTACTAAAGAAAACAAAAGCAATACCTTCAATTCCTTCTAATATTTCTATAGCTTCAATTAAACCTGATTTTTTAGGGTCTGGAAGGTCTATTTGGGTGATGTCACCTGTTATAACTGCTTTTGAATTTTGTCCTAAGCGGGTTAAGAACATCTTCATCTGTTCAGTAGTAGTATTTTGAGCTTCGTCAAGAATAATAAAAGCTTCATTAAGAGTTCTTCCTCTCATAAAAGCCAAGGGAGCAATCTCTATAATTCCTTTTTGAAAAAGTCTAATTACTTTATCAAAAGACAACATATCATACAAGGCATCGTATAAAGGTCTTAAATAAGGATTTACCTTGTCAGCAATATCTCCAGGAAGGTATCCTAGCTTCTCCCCAGCTTCTACTGCTGGTCTCACCAAAATAAGCCTATTTACCTCGCCTTTCATTAGTGAAGAAACTGCCATAGCTACTGCTAGATAAGTTTTACCAGTTCCAGCAGGCCCTATTCCAAAAACTACTTCGTTTGTTCTAATAGCTTCAATATACTTTTTCTGAGTTATTCCCTTAGGAGTTATTATTTTTCTTCCAGAAGTTACCAGAATAGTATCTAAAAAAATTTCCTTTAAATTTGCCTTAGGATTTTCTAAAACTACTCTAGAAGCGTATTCTACATCTGAAGGATATAAAGTATAGCCAGCCTTTAAGAGCTGATAAAGTTCTCCAATAGTTTTAGTGGCTAGTTCTAAATCTAAGGATTCTCCAGTAATAAAAACATGATTTCCCTTTAAATTAAGTTTAACTCTAAAAATATTTTCTAAAATTTTAAAATGGGCTCCTTTTTCTCCATAAAGCGAACGTAGTATAGGATATTCGTCAAAAATTAACTCTTTAGTAACTAATTCTTGCAAAGTTTCTGAATTCAACATTTTCACTTAATTACCCCTCTCAAAAGTTTTTTATTTAAAATTAAAAATAGTAAAAAAATACTAAAAATCAACCCTATAAAATAAAAAAACCCCTCTCTTAAGAAAGAGAGGGGTTTTTAAAAACTAGCAGTTTTTTAAAATTAAAAAAATTAACAACCTTCTACTTTTTTCTTCTTAGGTTTGGTAGCATTTTGAGTAGCATTAGCGGTGGCGTTGTCTTTCTTAGCATCTTTTTTCTTTTCAGCGGCAATTGCCAAACCACTCACACTAAAAACAAAACTAATAGCAGTTAAAATAGCTAATAACTTTTTCATAACCACACCCCCTCCTTAGGTTTGGTTTTAAATACTATAATTATATTCCTACTTACTTATTTCTGCAAAAGCCTTTTTAATATCTTCATCCTTTACTGCTTTGTGAACTCCAGCTTTTTTACCACCTCTTATAGCCTTAACTAGCTCATCACCAGACTTAGCTCCTGTAGCCTTAACTAACTCTTTTACCTTATCCATAGACTTGTGACACTTTACACAAGATTCTACAGCCCAACTAGAAACTGCTGATAAAAGAAATAAACCTCCTGTTAAAATAGCTAAACACTTTTTCATTACTTCCCACCTCCTTTTTTATTTTTAAAAACCTTAGCTCTTTTTTTTAAAAAATCAATAACCAATTTTATTTATACAATTTTTAGGCCAATTTAAACTCAAAAACTTAAAAGGCTTTTAAAACACTTTTAATACTCGTAAAACAATTTTGTTGAAAGTTAAAAAACAATTTTGTTGTTTAAAAATAGCAAAAGTGCTAAAATTATACTAAACTTATTATGGCATTTTACGATTCTAAAGCTTTAAAATTTTCTATTCTAAGTCTTTTTACAGGTATTTTAATCTTTGTTTTAAAACTAACGGCTTACTTTATTACAAAATCTACAGCTATATACTCCGATGCTATGGAATCTATTGTTAATATAGTCTCAGCCTTTACAGCTTACACTGGAATTAAGTTAGCCTTAAAACCACCTGATAGCTCTCATCCTTATGGACACACCAAAGTAGAATATCTTACCTCTATTATAGAAGGTTTGTTTATTCTCGGAGCTTCTTTTTCCATATTCTATAAAGCTTTTCAAGGCCCTTTTCCAGAAAATATTACTCAAAACCTATTTTTAACTTTTTTGCTTTTATTTATCACCTTAGTTTTAAACTCACTTTTAAGTATTATTATCTACCGTCAAGGAAAAAAAGAAAACTCTCCTCTTTTAATTTCTCATGCTACTCATTTATTTACCGATGTTCTAACTACATGCGGAGTGTGTTTAGGTTTTTTTATATCTTTCTTTTTTAACTTTTGGCTCCTAGATAGAATTATTGCCCTTTTAATTGGGCTGAGTATTTTATATTTAGGTTTTAAAATTTTAAAAACTTCAAGTAGTTCCTTATTGGATGAAAGTCTAAGTCAAAGCCAAATAAATTCTATTTTAAAAATTATAAAGGAAACTTTAGAAAAATACGAACATCAAAAAGATATATACGAAATTCAAGAATTTAAAACCAGAAAGTCTGGAAGAAGAGGATTTGTGGAATTTCATCTAATTGTATCAGGTGAACTTCCTGTAAAGATAGCTCATCACCTTTGTGACGAAATAGAAAACAAAATTAAGGAAAAACATCCAGAAATTTCAGTAATCATTCATATAGAACCCGAAAATAAGAGACAACAAGAATTATTTTAAATTTTTTAATTTTTTTTCTAAATTTTCTAGCTCTAATTTAATAAAACCTCTTTCTCTTTTTGAGTACGCTCCCAAAATTACTTGAATTTTTTCTTTTTCAGGCCTCAAGTAAATCCAAAAAGTTTTGGGTTCAAAAAAGTAAATCACCAAAACTCCCAAAATCATTAAAATAAATCCTAAGTAAACCAATGGTTTTCCAGGGTCTTTTTTTACTTGAAGTCCTGTAACATACCAAATTTTTTCTATGTCTTCTAAAGAAATTGTTAAATTTTCTTCCTTATTTAAAAAAAATCTTAAAGGTGAAAATCCTCTTATTAAAATGCCTTGACTCTGTGCTCCAGTATATTCATTTAAAATGGAGATCTTAGCAAAGATAAAACCATGAGCTTCTCCATAATCGTCAAGAGTTATTATGTATCTATTCAGCGCTATAGGAGTAAATAAACTTAAAGTGTAGTAGTGAATACCTTTTTGAGTTTTTACTTTTATCTTAAACTCAGGAACTACATTATAACTTGATTGATAAAAAGTTAGGTTCTTGTATTTTAAAGGTTCATTTACTTTTATTAAAGCATTCATAGTTTGATTTCCATCAATTATAGTTACATTGGAAATATATTCTTTAGGCATTCCGTTAGGATAAAATTCCAAGATAAATTGATTAAGTTTTATGGAAAAATCCAAAAATATTGGTTCTTTTTTTCTAAAAGGAATTATTTGATTAGAACTTTCGCCTTCTAAAATGGACATATTTCCTCTATAACCAAAAGTAGCTCCTATTAAAGCTCCCAAAACAATTATTCCCCAAGAAAAATGAATTAAATAAAAAGAAAAAAAAGCCCAGCGATTTTTATCTTTATAAAAAAAACCTTCTTGAGATGTAGAACTAAACTTTAAACTCTCTTGAATATACTTAGCTAAAAAAAAGTAATCTTTAGAGGAAAAAAAACTTTTTTTTAAAGGAAGATTTTCTGGATTAACTTCTGAAGGAGATTTTCTGTAAAATTTGAGAATAATTTTAAATCGGTTTACCGAACAAATAAGTAAATTAAAAAAAAATAAAAACAAAATAAAAGTATACCACCAAGAATGATAAACATCGTCCAGGTTTAAAAAAACTAAAATCTTACCTAAATTTTTTCCATATTTCAAAAAATAAAATTCTTCTGGTTGACCCTGAGCAATAAAGGTACCCAAAATAGAAAGTACAATTAAGGTTAAAAATGAAAAAAGAGCAACCTTAACAGAACCTAAAAATTTTAAGAATTTTTCCATTTTAAAATTAGAAAAGGTAATTTAAAATCTTTCTAAGAATAGCATTTCTTTATTTAACATTCAAGAGAAATTGTAAAATTAAAACTCTTTTTTACAAAATACTTGTTAACTTCTTATTACCAATTTTCACAAATCAATTCAAAGTAAGCCCGAGGGTGGTCACAAGAAGGACAAGGATCAGGAGCTTCTAAACCTTTATGAATATACCCGCAGTTTCTACATCTCCAGATAACTTCCATTTTCTTCTTAAATACCATTCCTTCCTTTAAATTTTGTGCTAAAGCTAAATATCTTTTTTCATGAAACTGTTCAGCCACAGCTATTGCCTCAAAAACCTTAGCAATTTCTTCGAAACCTTCTTCCCGAGCTATTTTAGCAAATTCAGGATACATAATTGTGTACTCATATCTTTCTCCTTGAGCAGCATGATAAAGATTTTCCAAAGTGTTTCCTATTTTACCTGCAGGAAATTTAGCTGTAATTTCTATTTCCCCTCCCTCTAAAAATTTAAAAAGTCTTTTAGCATGTTCTTTTTCTTGTTCTGCCGTTTCTTCAAAAATAAAAGAAATCTGTTCAAAACCTTCTTTTTTAGCTGTAGAACTGAAATAAGTGTAACGATTACGAGCTTGAGACTCCCCAGCAAAAGCTATTAGAATACATTTTTCAGTTTGAGTTCCTTTAATACTTTTCATTTTTTACCTCCTTTGTATTTTTTTTTATTTAAAAAAAATTTTAATTTAAAATTAAAATTTGTCAATCCTTTGTATGAATTTGTAATTGTCACCTATTTTAATAATTTCCTTTTTTGATTATTACTTACTGAATAAAGCTTATAGAGAAAGGTGGGAAGCAAAAAGCTTTAATTTCTTCCTTTTGAGTTTACTTTTTAAAATTTTTTAAGTTGTTCTTTCTCTTAAAAATATGCTTAAAGGAAGATTTTTACAAAACTTAATTAGATAGACTTATCTTTATTTTTTTTTAAATAATAGGAAATAAAAAGGGGATAGGGGGGTAAATCCCCCCTAAAGATTCTTAAGGATTAGAATTCAGGACTTGAAGGAACTGAAGGTCCTTTTTCATCTTTTTTAGGTTTTTCAGCTACCATAGCTTCGGTAGTTAAAAGAAGTCCTGCAACCGAAGCTGCATTTTGTAAAGCGCAACGAGCTACTTTCTTGGGATCTATGATTCCGGCAGCTACTAAGTCTCTAATTTCTCCAGCTTCGGCATCAAATCCCATACTATCTTTTTCAGCCTTAACTTTTTCTACGATTATTGAACCTTCATATCCAGCATTTAAAGCTATTTGACGAAGAGGTGCTTCTAAAGCTTTCTTTATAATTTCAACTCCGTGTTGTTCTTCTCCATCCAACTTAAGTTGTTCTAAAGCAGGTAAACATCTGATGTAGGCTGTTCCACCACCTGGAACAATTCCTTCTTCAACAGCTGCTTTCGTAGCGTTAAGGGCATCCTCTACACGGTTTTTCTTTTCTTTCATTTCAGTTTCAGTAGCAGCACCTACATAAATTACAGCTACTCCACCTACTAACTTAGCAAGTCTTTCTTGAAGTTTTTCACGGTCATAATCAGAAGTAGTTTCTTCAATTTGAGCTCTGATCTGCTTAATACGAGCTTCTATATCTTCTTTTTTACCAGCACCGTCAATGATAGTAGTGTTTTCTTTAGATACCACCACTCTCCTAGCTCTACCTAATTCTTTTAATTGAACATTTTCCAATTTCATTCCAAGTTCTTCAGAAACAAAAGTTCCACCAGTTAAGATAGCAATATCTTGAAGCATAGCTTTTCTTCTTTCACCAAAGCCAGGAGCTTTAACAGCACAGCACTGTAAGACGCCTCTTAACTTATTAACCACTAAAGTAGCTAAAGCTTCTCCTTCTACATCCTCAGCAATAATTAAAATGGGTTTACCTGCACGAGCAACTTGTTCTAAAAGAGGTAGTAAGTCTTTCATAGCACTTATTTTTTTATCATAAACAAGTATATAAGGATCTTCTAAAACGCATTCCATTTTTTCAGCATCAGTAATAAAATAAGGAGAAATATATCCACGGTCAAACTGCATACCTTCAACTACTTCTAAGTAAGTTTCTAAACCTTTAGACTCTTCAACAGTTATTACTCCTTCTTTACCAACTTTATCCATAGCATCTGCAATAAGATTACCAATAGTCTGGTCATTGTTAGCAGATATAGCAGCTACTTGAGCAATTTCTTGACGGGATTTACAAGGCCGAGCTATTTTTTCAAGTTCTTTAACTACTACTTCTACAGCTTTATCAATTCCTCTTTTCAAAGCCATGGGATTAATTCCTGCAGCTACTAATTTTACTCCTTCTTCAAAAATAGCCTGAGCTAAAAGAGTTGCAGTAGTAGTACCATCTCCAGCTACATCGTTTGTCTTAGAAGCTACTTCTTTCACCATCTGAGCTCCCATATTTTCAAATTTATCCTCTAATTCTATTTCTTTAGCAACAGTTACACCATCCTTAGTAATTAAAGGAGAACCGAAAGATCTTTCCAATACTACTTCTCTTCCTTTAGGTCCAAGTGTTACTTTAACTGCATTGGCAAGTTTATTAACCCCTATAAGAATTTTTTCCCTTGCTTTTACTCCATAAATAATTTCTTTAGCAGCCATTATTCCACCTCCTCCTCGTTAAATTTTTTAGTCTTCAATTATTGCCAAGACATCGTCTTCTCTCATAATTAAAAATTCTTCTCCCTTCATTTTTATTTCTGTTCCAGCATATTTGCTAAATAAAATTTTATCACCTTCTTTAACAGTTAAAGGAATTCTTTGACCATTATCTAAAACTTTTCCCTGACCTACAGCCATTACTTTACCCATAATAGGTTTTTCCTTAGCTGTATCTGGAATAATAATACCAGCTTCAGTTTTTTCCTCTTCTTCAATCCGCTTAACTAAAATACGGTCATGTAAAGGCTTGATCTTCATTTTTACACCTCCTTTCTTGAAATTATTTTTGTTATTTGATTGTTGGACAAATTTTAAAACAAAAAATAATCACTACTTTTCAAAAGACAAGAGGGTATTCAAAATGTTTGCAAAAAATCTAAAATGACTTTTTCTAAAACTTCGGGAGGCTCTTCGGTATTCAAAATTAAAAGAGGATTACACTCTAAAGGAGGTTGAAATTTTTCTTTTTGAGATAAATAAACATCCCAAAGAGCATCTGAAACTGTACCTTCATAAATTCTTCTGATTAATCTTTCTTTAATGGTTTCGTCCTTTGCTCTGCACCAAATCCAATAAAACTTAACTTTTAAATTTTTAAAAGTTTCTTTAACCAAACTTCTAAATTTTAAATCTCTAAAAGTTGCATCTAAAATTACATCTCTTCCAAAGGTTACTTCTTCTTTAGCTATTTCAAGCATTTGTTTATAAGTTTTTTCACTTATTTGTGGAGAATAAATACCTTTTTCAAAAGGTGCGTAATAATGTTGGTTAAGTTCCAAATTAAGAAGCTTTTTTCTTATTATATCAGAAGAAATATAAACTGCTGGCCTTTTATTAAGAAGTCTGTGAGCCAAATAGGTCTTACCTGTACCTGAAAGTCCTACAAAAATAATTACCTTAGGTATTCCACCAGCATAAAAATAAGCTAAGTCAAAATATTGTTGAGCTTTATTTAGAGCCTTTTCTTTTTCAGGAACTTCAAAAGAAGTATAGTTAAAACATTCTATTTTACCACGAACATATGCTCGGTAACACTTGTAGAAATTTAAAAGCTCCAATAGATTTTGATCATCGCTTTTTTTAAGATACTCATTTACAAAATAATCAGAAAAATTTCGGTAACGGTTAAAATCTAAATCCATAGCTAAAAAAGCTATATCTGAACAAACATCTCCACATCTAAACCTTTCATTAAATTCAATGCAATCAAAAATGTAAACCTTTTTAAGGTCCTCAAAACAAATATTTGCAGAATAAAGGTCTCCATGTCCCTCTCTTATATAACCTTCTTCAATTCGTTTCTCAAAAAGTTTTGTTTGTTCCTTTATAAAATTTCGTGTATAATCTACGATAAAATTAAACTTATCTTCTGTTAAAGCTTTTCCTATAAAGTTTTTTGTTTGATAAAAGTTTTCTTCTGTATTGTAAGAAATGACTTCTGGACTTCCATAATAGTTTACTTCTTCTCCTGTTTTGGCTTCTTTATAAAAGGGGATCAATACATTTATAATTAAGTCTATATGTTTCTCATTTAAAGTTCCTGCTTTTAAAAGTTTAATCATCATTCCTTCTTCAGGAAGCCTCTTCATCTTGACCGCATATTCTACTGGCTCACCTTTCCCTTCTATTTTAAAAATCTTACCTTCCTTAATAATAGGAACTACACCTAAGTAGAGGTCAGGACATAACCTTTTATTTAGTTCTACTTCCTTTTCACAGAAGTATTTTCTTTTTTCTAAAGTAGTAAAATCTAAAAATCCAAAATTAACTGGTTTTTTTATTTTATAAACCCACTTGTCTGTAATAAAAACATAGGAAATGTGAGTTTGAATTACTTTTAATTCTTTAATTTCAATAGGAAAAGAATTAAAAGAAATAACTTTAGACCAAAGAATTTCTGAGTCCATTTTTTTCAAAAATTTTAATAGAAATTTAAAAATTTACAAACTACTCTTCTCGAAATATACCTCTTGACAAAAATTATTAAAGGGATTAAAAATTATTAAATTTTAAAATTTTAGGAGGAGGGAGAAGCTATGAAAAAGGTAATTTCTTTTGTATTAAGTTTGGCCTTAGCTGGAGTGATCGGATTAACAGCAGGATGTAAAAAAGAAGAAAAAAAACCTACTAATGCTACTGCTAATGTAACCACTAATGTTACTGCTAATGTAACTACTAATGCTACTGCTAATGTAACCACTAATGCTACTGCTAATGTAACTAACGCTACTAAAAAATAAGTCTAAAGTAAAGTCAATTTTTATAAGGAAAATGTTTTAAAGGGGGGTATCCCCCCTTTAATTTTTTTATCTAAAATGTGAATGAGGAGTGTGAAAATTGCGATTTTCATTTTTAAATTCTTTTCTTTCCTTAAACTCCTTATGTTTTTTACTTTCTATTTCGTGACCATGATGTAACTTTTCATTAACTAAAATATAATTTTTTTCTCTCTCTTTAAGTTTGATAATTATTTTAGGGTCCTTGTTATAATATTCGGAAAAAAATTTTATATGAGAAAGCTCAATCATATCATAATCTTTTAATATTATTTTTTTAGGAGGCTTCTTATAATATCCATAAGCTTTGCCATAAGGTGGTCCATATACAACAATATATCTGTGAAAGATTTTTTCAGGTTCTAATCCAAATTTAATCATAACCTCATACCAAGACCACCCCTTTTTTCTAAGTTCAATAACTATATCTGGAGAAACACGAGCATAGTTTACTATTAATAAAAGTACTGGAAGTTCTTCCTCTCTTATAATAGGATACTTTCTTTTAATAATAATTATCTCGTCGTAAGGAATACGGTAATATTCTCCAAGAGATAAGTAAAAATTAGTAAGCTTACCATTATTTATAGAAACCCCCAAATCTAAATTACTCCCCAAAGAGTAATTAGTAACTCCTATAGTTATTAAAAATAATAGAATCAAAAAAATAAACTTTTTCATCTTTTCCTCCCCCCTTTTTATTTTACTTCAATGTTTTTCTTTCAAAATTTGTACCTGTTATCTGTATACTAATTTCTTTACTTTAAAATCTAATTTAGACAAAATTGTAAAGACTGATTTAAAAAAGACTTTTTTGTTTGAAATAAGGAGTTTCTTCAGATGCTTGAGTATCCCAGATTTTTACTATTCCGTATTCCCCATCGTATCCAGGCTTAACGAAAACTTTACCTTCTCTTACTCTTTTGATTGCCTCCCATACCTTGGAAGGGAGTTTTTTTTCTAAACTTAACAGGTCTTCTTTTAGAAGAAGATTAAATTCGGTTCCGAAGTCAGAAACCATTTGAAAGTAGATTTTTTCTAAACTTTTACTAGAAGTTTTAATTTCAAAACATTCAGCTAAAATTTCCATTAAAGGAACTAAGTGAACCGAAAGCGGTTTATTTTTAGGGTAGAAGTTTTCAGGTCTGTCTGCTAGACTTTCTACTCTGTGCAGCACCCCGATAGTTAAAGGTTCACCACACTTAGGGCACTTGTATCTCAGTTCTTTAGTTTCTTTAGGTGAGAGACAAACCTTACAACCTCTATGCCCGTCATAATGATATTTGCCTTCTTCGGGATAAAATTCAATAGTAAAAGCAATGTGGTTATTTTTAATAGCTTGGTAGATGTTTTGGTAAGAAATAGGTTTAAAAAAGGCAGTGGCTTCTCTTCCAATTTTAAAAGGAGAATGAGCATCTGAGTTAGAAATAAGAGTTATAGAATCTAGCCAAGAAATTCGCCAGTTCATCTCGGGGTCAGAAGACAAGCCTGTTTCAATAGCATATATAAAAGGGGTTGCTTCCCCAAAAGCTTCCTCTAAAGAATCAAAACCTGAAAAAGCTCCAAAAACAGAATACCATGGAGTCCAAGCATGAGCAGGTATAATTAAAACTTTTTCTGAAATTTTTAAAAGATCTAAAACAAATTTTTCAGCTGAAATTCCAAAAGTTGGTCTTCCGTCAGCAAGCAAATTACCTAACTTAGAAAAATACAAATTTATTTCTTCAACTACCTCAAGGGAAGGTGCAGTAATAAGTAAGTGAATTCGCCGATTAGTAAGTTTCCCTTTAGAAAAAATTAAAGATACCTCAGCAGTCGGCATAAAGTAAGGACCTTCTGGAAGTTCTTTAAAGTAATAAAGCTCGGTCTCGGGATCAAATTCTAAAAACTCTTTAAGTTCTTTTAAATAAAGCGGGTGAGTAAAATCTCCAGTTCCTATTAGATCTAAGCCTTTTATCTTTCCTATTTTTGCTATATAAGAAATTTCCATAAATTTGCTACTAGCTTTACTGTACCTAGAATGAAGATGAAGATCTGCCAAAAAAACTTGAGACAAGATTTCTTTAGAAGGTAATTTTTGATTCTTTTTCATTAAAAAATAATCATAATACAAAAATTTAAATTATCCACTTTGCATACAGACTTGATAACTTTAAAAATACCTTTTATTAAAAAATTTTCGTAAGGTAATGAGTATTAAAATCCTTGTTCTTTTAAAAATTCTAAGGTAAGCCTTTTTCTAGACATTTCTAATGTTTCTAGATAAGGAGAGAGCCATTTATAGACCATCTTAGCTATCATATCTATTTCTATATTAACCCAGTCTCCAGGTTTTTTAAGACAAAGAGTAGTAACTTTTAAAGTATGAGGAATGAGCATAAATTCTAGTACTTTTTCTTCAAAGTTATTTATAGTAAGACTTACTCCATCTATAGCAATAGAGCCTTTTTTGACAATATATGGAGTAAATTCAGGGGGAATTTCCACTCTAAGTTTCCAAAAATCTCCCATAGGTGTTATAGAGATAATTTTTCCTATACCGTCTACATGTCCAGAAACTAAGTGTCCGCCTAGTCGCTCTCCAAATTTTAAAGCTCTTTCTAGGTTTACAAAATCCCCTGAGTGTTTGTATTTGAAAGTGGTTTTAGATAAAGTTTCAGGAGAAAGATGAGTTTTAAAGTTAGAACCTTTTATTTCTATTATAGTCAGACAAACTCCATCAACCGCGATACTATCTCCTACATGAGTATCTTTTAAAGAAAAAGATGAAGAAATTTCAGCTAAAAGACCACCTTTATAAGGTTGAAGGGCTATTATTTTACCGATTCCTTCTACCAATCCGGTAAACATTTTATATAATTATTATATCAAGAAGAAAAAGTAACGCAATAAAAACATGTTTATGAATTTATTTTTTTCTTAGGTAAGGGTATGTATTCTACTGAGGGGGTTGACCTAAGTGGTTGAGGGAAAAGTTTCATAAGTTGATATACTTCTACAGGCATATTTTTATTTACTGGTAAACCTAATTTCTTAGCTTCTTCAAAGGTTATAGGATGGTCGTGTGTAAAGTGGCCCTGAGAAAGAATTTCAATAATTTGTTCTATTTTTTCAGGAGGAAATTTTCCCTCTAAAATAATCTTTAAATTTTCTTTCATCTGATTTAAAGCTTTTTCAGCTACATCTGCTAAAATTAAAGTTTGGTCGTCTATATGTTCTATAGGTTTTTTTTTCACTACTCTTAGAATAGAAGCTGCAGGGTATTGCCCGACTTGGGGGTCAACAGGACCAAGCACTGCATGTTCGTCCATAACTATTTCATCACAAGCAAGAGCAATAAGAGTTCCACCACTCATTGCGTAATGAGGAACAAATGCCGTTACCTTGGCAGGATGTTTTTTTATAGCTAAAGCAATTTGTAAAGAAGCTAATACTAATCCACCAGGAGTATGTAAAATGATATCAATAGGAACATCCTTATCTGTAAGATGAATAGCCCTTATTACTTCTTCTGAATCATTTATATCAATGTATTTCATTAGTGGAAATCCTAAAAAACTCATTGTTTCTTGACGATGAACTAAAAGAATTACTCTTGAGCCTCTTTTTTTTTCAATTTTTTCTATAGTTTTTTGACGAGCTATTTCTAAAAATTTCTGTCTTAAAAAAGGTTGGATAGCTAAAGCTAAAAATAAAATCCAAAATAGGTCAAAAAAACTCATATTTTTATTCCCTTTTATTTTTTATCTAGGTCAAAAAGTGAACCAAAAAATGAATATTCATCTTTATAAAATCTTGGTCTTCTTTTATATAGGAATCGATACAATAAAGCTCCGTATGTAAATCCTCCTATATGAGCAAACCAAGCGATTCCCCCAAAACTTTCAGGTAAAACTAGAGAAAAAAGTCCACTATAAAATTGAATTAAAAACCAATAACCTAGGTAAAGAAAGGCTGGAACTTCAAAAAATAAAGGAACAAAAAAAATAGGAATTAAAACTAAAATTCTTGAAAAAGGATACATCATGAAGTATGCTCCCATTACTGCAGAAATTGCTCCAGATGCTCCCACAACTGGAATTACTGAATCGCTGTAAATAAAAGCATGAGTTAAGGTAGCTAAAAAACCACAACCAAGATAAAAAAACAAAAATTTAAAAGGTCCCAAACGATCTTCTACATTATCTCCAAATATCCATAAGGTCCACATATTTCCTATAAGGTGTAACCATCCTCCATGAATAAAAAGATGTGTAATAGAAGCTAAATATTTTTGATACCATGGAACTCCTAAAAGAATCTCAAAATAGTCGTTAAAAAATTTAGCAGGAACAAATCCCCAAGTTCTAAAAAAAACTTCTCTTTCAGAAAAAGGAAGTAACAACTCATAAAAAAATATTAAAATATTGACCAAAATAATAGACCAAGTAATAACAGGAGGATTCCTACGAGGAAGGATATCTTGGAGAGGTATCATCCTAAAGCTCCAATGACCTCACCTCTTACCTTTTTCCTGAAAGCTTCACTTTTTTCAATAAGTTTCTCCAGATCTTCAGTTTCCTTAGGAATAACCCCAAATTCGTGTTCTTCAAATTTTAATTTGCTGAGTTTTTCTTTACCACCTTCCAGAAAAGCACGGGCTAATTCAATAAAAATTCCTCCTTTTCTAGACAATCCATAAAACTCAGCACTTCTTAATGCGTATCTATTTCCGTTAAAAGATAAAGAAATTCCGCCATTTTCTTTCAAAAGAGAAAGAGCTTGTACATCAGTAATACTGTCTCCTACATAAAACCCTTGTGAAAAGGGTTCACCCAGTTCTTGAGAAATCTTTTCGCAACTCCTGGCTTTCTCTTCACCCCCTATAGGGTTGACCTCTCTGAGAAAAATCCCTATTTCTAAATTCCATATAGTATCAAAAAAGATTTCTTCTAATCTATCTAAAACCGAAAGCAAGTCAGAACTTAAATCAGAGGGAGATGTAGCAGTTTTAGGAAGTTTAATAAGAGGCATATTTAAAATTTCTTCATGTAGTTTTTTTAAAATTTTGGCTTCTGAAGAAGAAATTTTAACTTTATCTAAGTCAACTTCAGTACAAAAAATATTTTCCATAGGAAATCCTGTAACCTCGGATAAAGCTTTTAAATAAGGTTTATAACTAGTGCTAATAATAAAGGTAGGTAAAAGTTTATTAAGTTTAGATAAAACCTCAGGAATTTCAAACAAAAAGGCTAAGGTTTTTTTGGAAAATTCTTCTAAACTTTTATTATTAGCTCCGAAAAGTTTTAAAAAAGGAAGAATAAGTTTTAAA
Source organism: Thermodesulfobacteriota bacterium (assembly GCA_030578315.1). Taxonomy (GTDB): domain Bacteria; phylum Desulfobacterota; class Thermodesulfobacteria; order Thermodesulfobacteriales; family Thermodesulfobacteriaceae; genus Thermodesulfobacterium. The sequence continues at coordinate 14,370 of JAUQQL010000033.1, forward strand.
GTATCTCCAGCTTTATATCCTGGTTTTTTTTTAATATCTGCCAAATAATCATCAAAACGGGAAATCTGAGTAAAGAATATATCTCCTTTAGGAACAATAGCTGAACAGTATTCAAAAGCATTGTCATTTAAAGTTAAAGGTCCTTCACAATCAAGAGCCAAAAAAGGCATTTATTAACCCCCCTAAAGTTTCTTATTCATTGTTTTTAAACATTATAACGAAAATTTTTTATTTAATCAACTTTTCTAAGCGATTTTCTATACTTAGGAGGTACACTTTCAGGAAATTGAGTGTAATGAAGGATTCCTTTTTCATCTTTGTAAAGATAAATGGGAGATGAAGTATTAGAATAAACTGAAAAACTTTGCGATGTAGAATTAGAAACAGTAAAATAAGGTTTAATTTGATTTAACTTTTTAATACCAATACCTTTAACCTTTAGTAGTTCATCTACAGAAGTAAAAGGTCCGTTTTTTTCTCTATACTCTATTATGTTTTTAGCTATAACTTTACCGATTCCCGGAATTTTTATTAAATCTTCTAAACTTGCGGTATTTAAATCTAATTGATTAAGAGCAAAAACCACAGAATTTAATAAAAATAAAATACAAATAATTAAAATTTTCCTTTTAAAAGAAAGGAATTTTTTTAAAAGAAGGGGGATACCCCCCTTTGAGAAAACTTTGAGATCTTCTGACTTTATACACATCCTGTAGGCTTTGGAAGACCAGCCATTTTACAGGCCCCCTTACCAGGCCCAGAGGGAAAAAGTTCATAAATTTTCTTTAAAGGATACCCAGTAAGCTTACAAAGGACTCTAATCATCGGTGCAACACCGTTTTTACGGTAATAATCTTGTAAAATGTTAATTACCTTCCAGTGTTCCTCTGTAAGTTCCTGAATTCCTTCTAATTCTTTAACATAATCTACCCATTCACGACACCATACGTCTAAACCTCCCTGTAAAAATCCGTCTTCGTCCAATTCAAATACCTTACCTTTGTACTCAACTGTTGGCATAAGAACCCCCCCTTTTTTTGAATTTTTTCGTTTTTTAAAAATATATATAAAAAAAAACTAAAAAGTCAAGGGGAAAATTTTTTAAATAATTTCCTTTATAAGAGGTATTTCATTACAATCTGGGAATTTACTACATCTGATACAGTCAGACCAAACTTTTTGAGGTAATTCATTTTTAGAAACTTTTCTAAACCCTAGCTTTTCAAAAAAATCAGGAACAGTAGTTAAAACGAAAACTTTTGGGATTCCTAAAATTTTAGCTTCTTCTAGACAAGCTGTAACAAGTTGCACCCCCAGTCCTTTATTCTGATACTCTTCACTTACTACTAAAGACCTGATCTCAGCTAAGTTTTCCCAACAAATGTGTAAAGCACAAGCTCCTACTATTAAATCTTTATCTTCGTAAACAAAAAAATCTCTTACATGTTCATAAAGCTCCACCATAGGGCGAGGTAACACTTCTCCTAGCCGTGCAAAGTGAACAATAAGTTTATAAATATACTTAACATCTGAAATTTTAGCTTTTCTTATCATATTTGTGTAGAAACTTTTTACTTAAGTTCAACTATTAAAACTTTATCTAAACCTAATTTATTTTTAACTTCTGAAGCATGTTTCTGAGCTTCTTCTTTAGAAGAATATTTTCCTACATAAACCCTATACCAGGTTTTTCCATCTATTGTAGTTTTTTCTACAAGTGGATGGTATCCTTTTTTAGCTAATATTTCTTTAAAGGTTTCTACAGAATTTATAGAGGTGAAAGCTCCTACTTGAAGTGTATAATAAGAATTTTTAGAAGTTTGATTAGAAATCTTGGGAGCTTCTTCTTTTTTAATCACTGAAGCAATTTGAGCTACTTCTTTTTTCTGATACTTAGCAGCTTCTTTTTTAGAAGACATTTCTTTAGTAGCTTGAGAATAGACTGTTTCTTTTTTAGGTATAATTTTTTCCTGTGGTTTCTGAACAACTACAGCATTAGAAGTAACATTAGAGGGAGAAGTAACATTGTGAGTACTTACATTTGCAGTAGCTACAGTTGTATTAGTTTGAGTAAAGTTAGAAATAGTTAGATTAGAAATAGGTTGAACTTGTTTTTCAGTGACTATTTCTAATTTTTCTCTTTTACCACCAATTTTACTTCCAATCCAAGCCCCAAAGATAAAAGTCCAAACTAAAAGACATAGTCCAAAAAGAATAACAAAAACCAAAGTCAGTTTACTTATTTCAATTTTTACTTTCTTACCTTTTTCTTCCATTTTACCTCCCTCCAAGGTTACATTTTTTGGGGAGCCGAAACTCCTAATAAATCTAGCCCAGTTTTTAAAACTAATTTACAAGCTAAACAAAGTCCCAATCTACTATAAGTTAATTCTAAGTTGTCAGGTAAAATTATTCTATGTTTGGTATAGTATTCGTGAAAATTTTCAGCAAGTTCTAATAAATAAAAAGTAATTCTATAGGGTGCCAAAAAAGTGCTTGCACTTTCAATTGTCTCGGTAAAGGACTCTAAAACTTTTAATAAATTTATTTCTTCTTTTTCAGAAAGAAGGGCAAGGTTAAGGTCTTTTAAATCTGGTATTTTAAACCCCAAAATTTTAGCTTTTTCAAAAAGACTGCATATCCTAGCATGAGCATACTGAACATAATAAACTGGGTTTTCCTGAGACTGTTTTTTAGCTAGGTCCAGGTCAAAATCTAAAGGAGTATCAGCAGACCTTGAAAGAAAAATAAAACGAGTAGCGTCTACTCCTACTTCTTCAACTAGTTCTTTTAAAGGAACAAATTCGCCCTGTCTGGTGGACATACTTTTAAGTTTTCCTCCTTCTATTAGATTAACCATTTGGATTAAAATAATTTTTAACCTTTCAGGTTCTATATTAAAAGCCTTTAGAGAAGCTTTTAGTCTAGGCACATAACCATGATGGTCTGCTCCCCATATATTAAGAGCTATATCAAAACCCCTTTCTAAAAACTTTTCATAATGATAAGCTATGTCTCCTGCAAAGTAGGTAAATTCTCCACTTGATCTCATAATAACTCTGTCTTTCTCATCCTTAAAAATAGAAGTTCTAAACCATAAAGCTCCATCTTTTTCGTAAATCAGGTCCTTTTCTTTAAGGATTTGTAAAACCTTATCAACTTTCCCTTTTTCGTAAAGAGAATTTTCTGAGTACCAGCTATCATAAAAAACTCTAAAATTTTTCAAATCCTCTTTAATATCTTCTAAAATAAGATTAGTAGCTAATTTTTGACACAACTTTATAGCTTGTTTTTCTTCTAAACTTAAAAGAAAAGGATAAAGTTTTAAAACTTCTTTAGCAATTTCGTAAATATACCTACCTTTATAATAATTTTCTGGAAAAATAACTTTTTCTCCTGAAAGTTCCCTAGCTCTTAGATAAACAGAGGCTCCTAGAATTTCCATTTGAGTTCCTTTGTCATTTATATAGTATTCTTTAATCACTTCATATCCAGTAAAATCAAGAATACGAGCAAGTGAATCTCCGTAAGCTGCTCCTCTACCATGACCAATATGCAAGGGACCTGTAGGATTAGCAGAAACAAATTCCACTAAAACTTTTTTACCTTTTCCTAAATCTTGTTTACGATATGCTTCTTTTTGATTAAAAATTTCCTTAAGATTATTTTTATAATATTCTTCTTTAATCCAAAAATTAATAAAACCAGGATTTACTACCTCAATTTTAGAAAAAAGGGCTTTTTCTTCTGATAAAGCCTGAGCAATTTTTTCAGCTATTTGAATAGGTTTTAAATTAACTTTATTTTTTAAAACTAAAGCTAAATTGGTAGCATAATCTCCATAAATTTCCTTTTTAGGTTTTTCTATTTCGTAAGAAGGTATAGACAACTTTCCAAAAAGTTGAACTAAAACTTCTTCAAGAAGAGTTTTTATTTTTTTTCTTATCAACTTCTTTAGCCCTTTTTTCTTTTAAAAGTTTTACATCAGGAGAAAAATCAGGACATTTAATTGGTTTAGTATTATCAAATGAAAACCTTTTAACACAAACTTCTCTCCAAGCACAGTTAGCACATAAAACTACTGTCTCTTCAGAGCTATTGTTTTGTGACCTCATCAATTTCTACAATCACCTTACCTTTTAGAAAATCTATTTCTCTAATTCTACCTTTTAACCTTTTAGGTTCTTCAAACAAAGCTTTAAGTATAATTTCTTCTCCTTGAACTTCAATATTGGATATATCCCGATAAACTTCTTCTTGAGTATTTCCTCTTTTAATCCATATCTTCGCCTGACACATAAAATTTCTCCTCTTGAAATTTTTTCATTTTATAAAGAAACTCCCAAATCAAGGTTTTGTCAAGAGTAATCTTAGGAAAATAGGATGGAGGTTCAGCCCAAAATTTCATTTCTTCCTTACTTAAAGGGTGAGGAAAACTCAAAAATAAAGAATGAAGTAAAATAGCTTTTCCTTTTAAAATTTCTACTTTAGAACCGTATTTTTTATCTCCCAAAATAGGATGTCCTATCTTTTCTAAAACACTTCTTAATTGATGTTTTCTTCCGGTTAGAGGACTTAAAAGAATGATACTTTGAAACTTTGAAGAAAAAATTGTTTTATAAAAAGTTTTTGCAACTTTACAGTTCGGAGACGGGGTTTCATAAACTAAAGTTTTTCTGATAAAAGAATCCCATTTTAGATAGTTTTCCCATAGTCCTTCTCCCCTAAAATAACCCTCTACTACAGCTAAATATACCTTTATTACTTCTCCTTTTTTAAAACTTTCAAAAAATCTTTTAGCTACCTTACTTCTCTTAGCTAAAACTATAACTCCAGATACTACCCTATCCAATCTATGAACTACGCCTAAAAAAATATCTCCTTGTTTACCTTCTCTGATTTTTATAAATTCTTTTAGTTTTTTTAAAAGCGATCTTTTTTCTGTTTTTGTACCTTGGACAACTAATCCTGCAGGTTTATTTACTACTAAAAAATATTTATCTTCGTAAATTATTTTCAACTTTATCTTTAAATATTTCTAGTTTTTTTAATTTCTCAGGTACTTGGGGAGCTTTGTAAAATGCCTCATCAATTCCTAAAAATCTAAAGAAGAAAGTAAAAATTCCTTTTCCTATACTTGAAGGATGTAAAGGAACAATAATTGGATTATCGTAAGTTCCCACGACCTGTAAGGGAACAAATATTAACATTCTTGGTTTCCCAAGAAGTCTTTCTCTTAAAAAAGATATCTTTTCTATAATAGTATCTACAGTTTTAAAAGGGGAGATATAAAAGGTCAAGTTAGTTTTCCGATCAAGAAGTGAAACACTTCCACTAGTAAAAAGTCTAAAACCTAGAGCTGAAAGAAAGCCTTCATTTATTTTAAAAGAGGTATTTTCAAAATAACCTATAAGTTTTAACTCTTCGTACTCCAAAAGGTTATTTTCTAAATTAGGCACTTTTCCCCTAAAAATATCAATAGGACTTAAAAAACCTAAAACTTTAGCTATAAGAGGAGCTCTATAAATGTAACCTCTCGAAGAAATAACCTCAAGTTCACCATAAGTTTCTTCTAAAAGAATCTTCTTACCATCTGTATAAAAAAATCCCTTAGTTTTAAAAGGCCCTTCTAAAATAATTTTAGGCATTTCATTCGGGTATAAACAAGAAAATAAGTCTAAAAAGTCTCCACTTGAAGGTAAAAGTTCCATGAATATATATTGAAGCTCAGGATTTTTTTCATAAAATCCTTCAATTTTTAAACCACAAATGTCTATAACTGGAATTTTTAAGGTTAAAACCTTCTCAGAATTGAGTAAAAGAAAAGCTTTGGATTCCGAAATAAGATGAGCAGTTGGTAAAATAATGTCCTTTAAGTTTATTTCTAAGTCTACTATCAGAGGAAGTTTAAATATTTCTTCTTCCCAAGTAAACTCCTCTTTCTCTGGTTTTAATTCTGATATTTGACTACTTCTTAAATCAACCTTTTGAGTTTCAAGAAAGCCTTTTAAATGTAAAAACTGATTTTCCTTAAGTATTTTAACTTTCCCATTTAAAGTAAGGTTATTCCACTTTAAATTTAAGTTTTCAAGATTTATTTCCGAAGGGTATACAAAAAGTTGAGAAGAAAGTTCTAATAAATTCCCTTTTTCAACATATCTAAATTTTTCTACTTCTACATGTCCCATTTTAGGGAAAAACTCAGAAATTAAGTAATTTTGAATCAATTCTTTGAAATTTTTGTTTTCAAGATTTTTCTTTAAAGCCTCTATATCTTTCTCTAAAAACGAAGTATAAAGTTGGGCTCTAACTTTACCTTCTAGGATTCTCTTCTCGTTAAACAATAAAGAACTAAGTTCGGATAATTCCAAATCTCCTTCCATTTCTAACTCGTAAGCCTTTCCTTTTTTAAAAGAAAAATTAAAATCAGAATTTTTACTCTTAAAATGAAAAGCAAAAATATAGTTACCTTCTGTATAGTTTCCTATAAAACTTAAAAATTTCCCAGAGAAAACCCCTTCACCTTTAAAAACTAAATTATTTTTGAAATTTTCTATTTCGAAATTGTTTAAAATTACGGGGTCTTTTAAAATTAAACTTTCGTTCCACCCTGCTAATTTTACAATTTTATTTCTTAAAGCTTCTTTAACTTCTCCTTTGAGTTTTAAACTCCAGAAATCTGAAAAGTAAACTCCATTTATTTCAAAAGGAAGTTTATCTATATAAACCAAAGAATCTTCCAGAATAACTTTGCCTTTTTCGTAGACAAAATTAATTCTTTGACTTTCTAAAAGAAACTTTTCTTCTTTATACGAAACTTCTAAGTTGGAATTAATTATTTTTCCTTTAAAGGTTAAATTTTCTGATAAAGTTTGAGGATTTTCTTTAATAATCTCGGGGGAGAATCTTCCTTTATAATTTAACCAATCTATAAATATTCCATCAAAAGTTATATTATACTTAGAAATAAATTCATCTATTTTAGAATTTATTTCTTTTAAATCTTTAATAAAATTTTTTCCTATCCAAGCTTTGTCAACTTGAAGGTTTAAAAATTTATTTTTCAATTCCCAACTTCCTTCTACATTTTCAAACCAACCATCTTCAAAAATTAATTTTAAATCCTTGAAAGTTACTAAGGAAGACTTATAATTCAAAGTTCCGCTTTTAATTAGTAGAGGTTTTAAATAAAAAGGAGTTTTTATTTTTAGTTCATAAAAATTTAAAGTCAGAAAAGGTTTTAAGTTAGCTAAGCTCCCATTTAATTCTAAAGTCCCTTTAATTTTTCCTTCTAACTGATGTTCTCTTAAAACTTCCCAATCTTTTACTATTACAGACCGAGCAACATCAATCATAAACCTAGGTTCGCTTTCAAAAAAAGCTTTTAAAAACAATTCCCAAGGTGTTTGATTGAAATCTAAAAAAAGTTTTTCAATTTGAAAAGGAATATGTTCATTTACTACAGCACTTCCTTCAAAGAGAAGCTGTGCTCTTTCTAAACGGAGTTTTCCTTCTATTTTATTTAAGTTTAAGGAAATATTTTTTAGTTCCATCTCCCCATTTTTTAGCTCGGTTTCTAAGTGTAAATTAGAAAGAGAAATTAGTTCTTTAAAGGTTTTACCCGAAGTTTTAAGAATTGAGTTAAGAGCTACCCCGTCCTTTATCAATGCGTCAAGATATTTAAATGTTTTATCTTTACCTAAAAAGGGGTTTAATATTTTTTTAAGTCCCAACCACTCAACCTTATCTAGTTGGAACCACAAAAAATATCCTTGAGAGTTTTTTTGAAACTCTCCTTTACCATAAATTTTGGGAAAATTTATCTCCAGTGACGAAACCCCAATAGAAATATCTTTTTCTTTAGTTGATCCTGAAACTTCTACTTTTCCTTCTATTTTTTTTATACTTTCTTTTAGTGTAAAACTTTTGTCTTGAAAATTTAAAGAAATAAAACTTTTAAGTTTTCCTTTTATTTCATTTTCTTTTATTTGAACTTTTCCTTTTGGAATATCAATTTTAATTACCCCGTAAGGAACTTCTTTTTCTATAGTTCCTTTTTCCAGTATTACAGAAATAGGTCCTAAAGAATAAAAGTAATTAAGAGTATCTTCCAAGTTTAAAGTTTTTTTTTCTTTTTTTTCAAAATAAGGTATTTTTAAATAAAAATCTTTAAAATAGACTTTAGAAGGTAAAAAATTTAAGTGTAACAACTTTACTAGAGAAAAGTTAATCTCAGCTTTAGAAAAGGTAAGAAAATATTCAGGATTTTCTAAATAAAGTCTTTTTAAAACTAATTTTTTTTTAAAAGGAAATAATTCTACAAATTCGTAATCAACATTAAAATTGTAATTTGCTTTTAAAAAATTTATAATTTTCTTTTTTAAAAAAGAATGATTGGCCCAAAAATTTAAATTAAAAAACAAAATTATTAAAAAAAATAAAAGTAAAATAAATAAAGTTCCTATAAAGGTAACGTATTTCTTCATAATTGAAGATATTTTAAACTTAAAAGCTTAAAAAAACAAGAAAAAGTGATTAATTTTTAATTAGTTTAATAGCTAGATTCACAGCAGAAAGAAAACTTTTATGATTAGCTATACCTTTACCAGCTATATCATAAGCTGTTCCGTGACAGGGTGAAGTTCTTATAATAGGTAATCCTAAGGTAATATTTACTCCGTCTTCAAAATGAATAAGTTTAAATGGAGAAAGACCTTGGTCGTGATAAAGAGAAACTACCAAATCAAACTTTCCTTTATAAGCCCAGTAAAAAACACTATCTCCAGGATAAGGTCCGTAAACAGGAATTTTATTTCTTTTACATTCTTTTAAAGTAGGTTTTAGTATGTTTTCTTCTTCTTCTCCTAGAAGACCTCCTTCTCCAGCATGTGGGTTTAAACCACAAAGAGCTATTTTAAAATTTTCTTTTTTTTTAATTTTTTTTAAAAATTCA
>JAUQQL010000034.1:0-15048 GCA_030578315.1 Thermodesulfobacteriota bacterium
CCTCGGGGACAAATTTATACTGCAGATGGAGTAGTAATAGCTACAAACAAAGCAGTTTTTCAGCTTTATCTAGACTTAGAAGTTTTAAAAGACAAAGAAGAAGAAATTTTGTATAAATTAAGTAAAATTCTTAAAGAAAATTTTTCTGTTCTAAAAGAAAGATATTATCTTGTTAAAAAAAATTCTTTAGCAAGAGTTCTTCTTAAAAGAAATTTATCTTGGGATGAAGTAGCTAGACTAATGGTTAGACTTTATTACTTACCGGGTGTAATTATTGAAGTTGAGACAGAGAGATATTATCCGTACGGTGAAGTTTATTTTCATCTTCTAGGTTATATTTCTAAAATTACTCAGGAGGAATACGAGAACTTAAAGAATAAGGGATATTCCATAGAGGACTATATTGGAAGAGGAGGAGTTGAGTGGCTTTTTGAAAACGAACTTAAAGGAAAAAATGGAGTTATAGAGATAGAAAGAGATGCCTTGGGAAGATTAGGAAAAATTATAGAAAAAACTCAACCACAGGCTGGTAATGACTTAATTTTGACTGTAAAACATGACTTACAGATGTTTATTTATGAATTAGTAAAAGACAAAAGGGCAGGAATAGTAGCTCTTTCCCCAGAAGATGGAGCAATTTTAGCTTTGGTAAGTACACCCTCTATTGATCCTAATAAATTTATAGAAGGATTTAGGAAAGAGGAATGGGAAAGTTTTAACTCAGACCCACGGAAGCCATTTTTAAATAGAGTTTTTCAATCCTATCCTCCAGGTTCTACCTACAAAGTTATTACTGCTTTAGCTGGACTAAAAGCAGGCATTATTAAAAATTTAAGTACTAACATCTTTTGTCCCGGATATTTCCCCTTTGGGTCAAGAGTTTTTAGATGTTGGGAAAAAAGAGGACACGGAAGTGTAAACTTAATCAAAGCTATTACAGTTTCGTGTGATACTTATTTCTACTGGGTATCATCTAAATTAGAAGTTGACTTCTTAGCTGAGATTTCTCGGGAATTCGGTTTGGGAAAACCTTCAGGGATAGGTTATCCTAACGAAAAGTCTGGACTTATTCCAGACAGGGCTTGGAAAAAAAGGATATATCATCAAGAATGGTATCCTGGAGAAACAGTGATTTTGGGAATAGGACAGGGATACATTACTACTACACCTATTCAGCTAGCTAGGGTTTACATGGCTATAGCAAATGGAGGTTTACTTTATAAACCTTATATAGTTAAAAAAGTTAAAAGATTAGATGGAACCGAGACAGAATTTCAACCAGTTTTGGAGAAAAAAATTACCTTAGAACCTAACTATTTGGAATGGATTAGAGAAGGGTTAGTTAAAGTGGTAAAAGAGGGTACAGGTAAGGCTGCTTTTGTTCCTGAGATCTTTGTAGCAGGAAAAACTGGAACAGCTCAAGTAGTAAGCCTAGGTAGAAAAACTAAAAGTTTAGAACATCATGCTTGGTTTATTAGTTATGCTGGAAAAGATAAACCTGAAATAGTTACTGCTATTTTAATAGAACATGGAGGTTCTGGAGGAGCAGTAGCTGCACCCTTGGCAGGATTAATCTACCGTAAATTTTATAATCTTTCTGTTCCTTTACCTTCGTCAAAAGAAGTTCCAGAAGAAGTTCCTTTAGAAGAATTTAATAACGAAACTTTACCTTTTTACAATCATGCTGAAGGAGAAAATTAAAAGCATATTAAAGATTTTTAAAATCCCCTTCTTAATTTTGTTTTTTTTAATTGTAATAAGTGAACTAAATCAGTTAGGAATGGGGGAAGAATATATATATCTATGGAAAAATATAGGTGCTCATTTAATAGGTATAATAATTTTAATTTTTTTAAGTTTTTTTTGGGACTACAGAAGGGTGACTTTAAATATGGTTTATTTTATTTACGGAATTTTACTTGTTATTTTGCTGATATGCTTTTTTTTACAAAAAAGGTGGTTGAATTTAGGATTTATCAGTATTCAGCCTTCAGAATTTATTAAACCTCTTTTTGTATTTTTAATCAGCTTAACGGTAACTAAGGAAGCTTCTCTTTATTTAAGTCTTAAAACTTTAGGTAAGCTTATTTTGCTTATTACAGTACCTCTTATTTTGATAGCTCCGTTTGACCTTGATTATGCTTTTATTATGGGAGGTATGTTTATTTTTTTTATTCTTTTTTTGGGTATTCCCAAAAAAGTATTGATAGGTTTGGGAATACTAAGTATATTACTAAGTTTAATAATAGTTCCTTTGGGATGGTCAAAACTTAAACCATATCAAAAAGGAAGAATTTTAGGATATTTATATCCAGAAAAGTATTCTCAAACTTGGGGTTATCAGTTAAATCAATCACTTATTGCTATAGGCTCGGGAGGTCTTGTAGGACAAGGGTTTAAAAAAGGATGGTCTACTAAGTTACACTACCTTCCTGCTAAGAGAACTGATTTAGCTTTTGCAGTCTGGGCTGAAACTTGGGGTTTTTTAGGGGTAAGTTTATTTTTATTTCTTTACGGTTTTTTGGTTTATTACGCTATAAAAATTTCTGAGGTTGCCAAAGATCTTGTAGGTAAGTACTTAAGTCTTGGAGTAGCTTTGGTTCTTTTTTGGCAAGCCTTTTTTAATATTGGAGGAGTAATAGGACTTTTACCTATGACTAGTATACCTTTACCTTTCATTAGTTATGGTGGTTCTATAACTATTTCTACTTATATTTTAATATCTTTGGTATTTAATGTTGCTTTTAGGCGAACTTTCTTTAAATAATTTTATTTTTTTACAGATTTTGAGACTTGACTTTTTAAAAATTTATAATAAAAAAGGAAGGTTAAGAATAAACTTAAAAAGGAGTAATAAGATGTTAAAATTTGATATTACTTTAGTTATTCAAATTATTGAAGCTCTTATTCTTACTTTTATTTTAAATCAGATTCTTATAAAGCCTATTATGAGTACTATTAGAGAAAGGGAGTCACAGTTTCAGGCTTTAGAAAAGAAAACTCAGGAATATCTTTCTTTAGCTGAGGAAGCTATTAAAAGGTATCAAGATGAGTTAAACAAAGCTCGTATGGAAGGAATCCAAAAAAGAGAACTTTTTAAAGAAGAAGCTCGTAAGTTTGAAAAGGAAATTTTAGCTAAAGTTACTAAAGAAGTTGAAGAGTATAAAGCTAAGTGGTCTCAGGAATTTTCTAAACAATTGGAGCAGGTTAGAGCGACTCTATTAGGTCAGAAAGAGTACTTTGCTAATTTAATTGTAGAAAGACTTCTAGGGAGGAAAGTATGAAATTTATTAAAAAATTAAGTTGTATTTTTATAATAGTTTTAATTTTTTTATTGAATTTTGCCTTAGTTTGGGCTGGAGGAGGTGGAGCAGTTGAGGAGCATCATGGTGTAACTCCTACTCAGATAAAAAATCTAATTTGGTGGGCTATTAATTTTTTTCTTCTTTTAGTAATTTTATATAAGTATGCAAGAGAACCTTTTTTAAATTTATTTAAAACTCGGCAGGAAAATTTAGTTAATCAATATAATCAACTTTTACAAAAGAAAAAAGAAGCAGAGGCTAAATATATTGAGCTTCAGGAAAAGATAAAAAATTTAGAAAAGGAAGCCCAGGAAATTTATCAAAATTATGTAGAGCAAGGGATAAAGGAGAAAGAAAGAATTATTGCAGAGGCTAATGCTCAGGCTGAAAGAATAAAACAGCAAGCTGAGCTTTATATTGCTCAGGAAGTAGAGAAAGTCAAGGCCCAACTTAGGGAGGAGTTAGCTGAGATTTCGTTGCGTTTAGCGGAGGAGCTTTTGAAAAAAAATATTACTCCTGAAGATCAAAAAAAGATTTTAAAAAGTTTTATAAATGAAATTAAAGGGAGGGTACTTCATTGAGGCGTACAATAGTTGCTTTAAAGTATGCTAAAGGGCTTTTTTTAGTAGCTAAAGAATTGGGCAAGTTTAAGCAATTTGCCGAAGAGTTGCAGAAAGTTAAACTTCTTTTAGATAGTATACCTGAAGCTTTTTCAGCTTTACAAAATCCTATTTATCCTCCTGATCTAAAAATGGAAATTGTAAATGAACTTCTTAAGGTTTTAGCTCTAGACCCGGAACTGGAAAGATTTTTAAGAATGTTAGTTGAAAAAAGAAGGATTCAGTATATTGATGAAATAATCAGGGTTTATAATGAACTTATAGATGAAGAGTTAAATATTGCTAGAGGAGAATTAATTACTGCTTATCCTATAGAGGAGGAAGATAGAAAAGAGTTAGAGAAAATTTTAAGTAAATTTTTGAAAAAAGAAGTTTATTTAGAGTCTAAGGTAGATGAAAGTATAATAGGGGGGGTTAAAATAAAAATAGGGGATTTAGTATTTGACGGAAGTTTGAAAACTCAATTAAGAAAAATTAAAGAAACTATAAAAGGAGAGGTGCTACTATGATGCAAGGGCTTAGAGTAGAGGAAATTAGTGACCTAATTAAAAAAAGAATTGAGGAATATGAAAAGAAAATAGATTTAGATGAAATGGGTATAGTAATCTCTGTGGGAGATGGAATTGCTCGTGTTTTTGGATTAAAAAATTGTGAATATATGGAACTTATTGAATTTCCTGAAAGTGGGGAAGTAGGGATTGCTCTAAATTTGGAATTTGATAATGTTGGAATTCCTATTATGGGAGATTATGCTAAGATCAAGGAAGGAGACATTGCTAAAAGAACTGGAAAAGTTGCTTCTATTCCTGTAGGGGAGTCGGTTATAGGAAGAGTTATGGACCCTGTAGGTAGACCTTTAGATGGTAAAGGACCTATTGAGGCTAAAGAATATAGAAGAATTGAATTGAAAGCTCCTGGAATTATTAGAAGAAAACCTGTTCACGAACCAATGTATACTGGAATAAAAGCTATAGATGCTATGACTCCTATAGGAAGAGGTCAAAGAGAGTTAATTCTTGGTGATAGACAGACTGGTAAGACAGCTATAGCTATTGATGCTATACTAGCTCAAAAGGATACTGATATTTATTGTATTTATGTAGCTATTGGACAAAAAAGGTCAACAGTTGCACGTATTGTAGATACATTACGCAGATATGGAGCTATGGAATATACTACTGTAGTTGCAGCTTGTGCTTCTGATTCAGCTGCTCTTCAATGGATAGCTCCTTATTCTGGATGTGCTGTAGGTGAATATTTTAGGGATACAGGAAGGCATGCTTTGGTAATATATGATGACCTTTCTAAACAAGCTGCAGAGTATCGTGAAATTTCTCTTCTTTTGAGAAGACCTCCTGGAAGAGAAGCTTATCCTGGAGACATTTTTTATAATCACTCTAGACTTTTAGAAAGAGCTGCAAAATTAGATGACAAGTACGGTGGTGGTTCTCTTACGGCTTTACCTATAGTTGAAACCCAACAAGGTGATGTTTCTGCTTATATTCCTACTAATGTTATTTCTATTACAGATGGTCAGATTTATTTAGAACCAGGACTTTTCTTTGCTGGTATTCGTCCTGCTATTAATGTTGGGCTTTCAGTTTCTCGCGTAGGTGGAGCTGCTCAAATTAAGGCTATGAGACAAGTAGCTGGAAGATTAAGACTTGAACTGGCTCAGTATAGAGAATTAGCCGCTTTTGCTCAATTTGGTTCTGAGCTTGATAGAGCTACTCAAAGAGTTTTGCACAGAGGTGCTCGTTTGGTAGAAATTCTTAAACAGCCTCAGTATCAGCCTTTACCTGTTGAAAAACAGGTATGTATTCTTTTTGCTGGAACAAGAGGATTTTTAGATGAAATGCCTATTGAAGTATTAGCTCAGTATGAGAAAGACCTTTACGAATTTATAGAAGCTAAATACCCAGAGATTTATAAAGAAATTAAAGAAAAGAAAGAGATAAGCCCTGAGTTAGAAGAAAAAATGAATAAAGTTTTTAGAGAATTTAATGAAGAGTTTAAGCGGAGATATAATATAGAGCCAGTTCCTATTCCGTAAGGAAATAATTTTTTAAAAAAATATAGAAATTTTGGGGGAAGAGAATGCCTGGTTTACGTGATATAAGGAGAAAAATAGAAGCTGTAAAGAAGATAGGGCAAATTACTAAAGCTATGAACATGGTTGCTGCAGCAAAACTTCGTTCTCTTCAAGGTAGACTAGAAGGTTTTAGACCTTATAGAAATAAATTTGAAGAGGTGATAGGACAGCTTCTAAGTGCTGGTGATTTAAATATTAAGGAAATAGCTTTACTTCAAGTGCGAGAGGTTAAGAGAGTAGGAATTATTCTAGTAAGTGCAGACAGAGGTCTTTGTGGAGCTTTTAATTCTAATTTGATAAGAGAAACTGAAAAAGCTATTCAGAGATTTCAGAGAGAGGGAAAGGAGGTTGAACTAATCTGTGTAGGAAGGAAAGGAGCAACTTATTTTAGAAAAAGAGCCAAGGTTAGAGAGGCATATACAGATGTAATGAGTAAAGTTTTAATGCAAGATGCTCGAAGAATAGCCCGCTCCGCTATGACAGCTTTTGTCACTGGTGAGTGGGATGAAGTATATATAATCTATGGTTATTTTATAAATGTAGTGAGACAGATTCCGAAAATGGAGAAGATTTTGCCTTTAGTATTTGAAAGAACTGAAGAAAAGAAAGTTTCTTTAAATTACATATACGAACCTGCGGAAGAGCTTTTGCTTCCTCAAATTCTTCCTCTTTATGTAAATGTTTTGGTTTTTTCTGCTATGCTTGAAACTGCTGTAAGTGAACAAGCAGCTAGAATGACAGCTATGGATAATGCAAATAGAGCATGTGGAGATATGGTTAAGCAACTTACTCTTCTTTTTAACAAGACTAGGCAAGCTTCTATTACTAAAGAACTTATGGATATTGTTGGAGGTGCTGAGGCTTTAGTAAAGGGATAAAAATTAACTTAGAAAATAGAAAAATAGATAAGTTTAAAGGAGGTTAAAATATGGCTGAAGAAAAAGTAATAGGTAGGATTGTTCAAATTATGGGATGTGTGGTGGATGTGGAATTTCCTCCAGGAAAAGTACCTAAGGTTTTAGAATGTTTAAGGGTAACCAATCCTATGATAGACGATAGAGAATGGAATTTAGTTTTGGAGGTAGCCCAGCAATTGGGAGACAATGTAGTTCGTTGTGTAGCTATGGACTATACGGATGGTCTTAAAAGAGGACAAGAAGTTTGGGCAACAGGAGCTCCTATTGTGGTTCCTGTGGGTAAAGCTACTTTAGGAAGAATTATGAATGCAGTAGGAGATCCGGTTGACGAAGCTGGACCTATTGTATCTGATAAGTATTATCCTATTTTTAGACCTGCTCCTTCTATTACTGAACAGGATGTTACTATTAGGGTTTTAGAAACAGGTATTAAAGTATTTGATTTACTTATTCCTTTCCCTCGTGGTGGAAAAATGGGGACCTTTGGAGGAGCTGGTGTAGGAAAGACGGTAGTAATGATGGAAATGATTCATAATATTGCTATGGAGCATGGTGGAATTTCAGTTTTTTGTGGAGCAGGAGAAAGAACCCGTGAAGGAAATGAGTTATATTTAGAAATGAAACGTTCAGGGGTTATTGATAAAGCTGCTTTAGTATATGGGCAGATGAATGAAACTCCAGGACATCGTGCAAGAGTGGCACATACTGGAGTTACTTTAGCAGAATATTTTAGAGATGAAGAAGGTCAGGATGTGCTTTTCTTTATTGACAACATTTACAGATTTACCCAGGCTAACCAAGAAGTTTCAGCTCTTTTAGGACGTATGCCCTCTGCAGTAGGATATCAACCTACCTTAGCTACAGACATTGGAGCTTTACAAGAGAGAATTTGTTCTACTACCAGAGGTTCTATTACTTCAGTTCAGTGTATTTATGTTCCAGCTGACGACTTAACAGATCCTGCTCCAGCTACAACCTTTGCTCATTTAGATGGAACTGTAGTTCTTTCTCGTCAGATTGCAGAGCTTGGAATTTATCCTGCAGTTGATCCTTTAGATTCTCAGTCTCGTATCTTGGATCCTAATATTCTCGGGTGGGAACATTATAATGTAGCTCGTCAAGTTCAGCAAGTTCTTCAAAGGTATAAAGACCTGCAAGATATTATTGCTATTTTGGGTGTGGAAGAACTGTCTGAAGAAGATAAAATTATAGTGGCTCGCGCAAGAAAAATTCAAAGATTTCTTTCACAACCATTCCATGTAGCAGAACATTTTACCGGCACTCCAGGAAGGTATGTAAAATTAGAGGATACTATTAGGGGATTTAAAGAAATCTTAGAGGGGAAGCATGATGAATTACCTGAACAGGCTTTCTATATGGTAGGAACTATAGAAGAAGCTATAGAAAAAGCTAAGAGATTGTTGGAGGGATAAATGGCTAGAATTTTACTAGAAATTATAACCCCTGATAGAGTAGTAGTAAGAGAGGAAGTAGATATTGTAACTGCTCCAGGGGTTTTAGGAGAATTTGGAGTTATGGCCAATCATGCTCCTATGGTAGCGGCTTTAAAAATAGGACCTCTTAGATATAGAGTAGGAGATAGAGTTCAATGGGTCGCTATAAGTGGTGGTTTTTGTGAAGTATCTCAAAATAAAATTACTTTCCTGGTAGAAGCAGCTGAAAAGGCTGAAGAGATAGATGTAGAAAGAGCTTTAAGAGCTAAAGAACGGGCAGAAAAAAGATTACAACAAGCTCACGCTCAGGCAGAAAAGATAGACTATGCTCGTGCTCGAGCTGCTTTACAAAGAGCTTTAACTCGTCTCTTAGTAGCAGAAAAAGGTAAGGCAGGTCATCCTCGTTAGGAAATTAAATTAAAATAAAAAAGTAGCAAGCCTCTTAAGAGGTTTGCTACTTTTTTATTAAATGAATTTGTGTTTTAAGTCTGATTTCAGAAAATTAGTTTTTCAAAGAAGAAAAGAATATTCTATTTCTTTGTGGAAAAAGAATAGTTTAGAAATTTGTAAAAAAATTAAAAGTTTAAAAGTATGGCATACCTCTCAGAATATAGGTTTTTACTCAGCTATAAATAAAGAAGTAAACTTAGAGGAACTAATAGGTGAAGCTTTTTTAAAAAATAAAAAAGTTTTTCTTCCTAGAACCTGGTTAAAAGAAAAAAAACTTACTTTTCACCAAATTTTTTCTTTAAGTGATCTGAAACCCGGAACTTTTAACATTTTAGAACCTTCAGCAACAGCTCCTATAATAGATCCTTTGAAACTGGATCTGCTTTTTGTTCCAGGAGTAGCTTTTGATTTAAGTAAAGGAAGGCTAGGTTATGGAGGGGGGTTTTATGACAGAATTTTAATTCAAACTAAAGCTTTTAAAATAGGAGTTGCTTTTTCTTTTCAAATTTTTGAAAAACTCCCCTTAGAGGCTCATGACCAGAAAGTAGATTTAGTGGTTACTGAGAGCGATATTTTTTAAGATTTTTTTTAAAGTTTAAAAATGGTTCAACAAAATTTTCAAAGAATTAAAGAACATATTGAAAAAATTTGTGCCAGAATTGGTAGAGATCCTAGAGAAATAAAAATTCTTGGTGCTTCTAAAGGTCAGTCTGTAGAGAAAATTTTAGAAGCTTTTGAGGCTGGATTAAAAATATTTGGAGAAAATTATGTTCAAGAAGCTGAAAAAAAAATAAAAGAATTAAAAGATTATCCTATTGAGTGGCATTTTATAGGAAGATTACAAACAAATAAGGTAAAAAAAGCTCTTAAATTATTTTCTGTAATTGAAAGCCTTGATAGACTTGAGTTAGCTTATGAAATTCAAAAACAAGCTGAAAAATTAGATAAAGAAGTTTCTGTGTTTATAGAAATAAATGTAGCTAAGGAAAAAACTAAAGCAGGTATTTTTCCTGAGGATTTAAAAAAGTTTATAGAAGAGGTTTTAAAATTAAATAGGATTAAAATCAAAGGTTTTATGAGTTTACCTCCTCTTTATAAAAAAGAAACCGAAGAAACAAGACCTTATTTTAGAAAAATCAAAGAACTTTTTGAGAGTTTTAAACCTATTTTAGGAGAAAATTTTACCGAACTTTCTATGGGAACAAGTCGAGATTATGAGATAGCCATTGAAGAAGGTGCTACTCTTGTAAGAATTGGAGAGGCTCTTTTTGGTAAAAGAAATTATATATGAAAAGAGTTCTATTACTTTTTTCTCTATTGCATTTATTTTAGGATTATTTTTTAGTTTTTATCAAGTACCTCTTAAGGTTTTATTTTTTTTAATATTTTTATTATTTTTATTATTTTTTAAAAATATACTACATAATAAATATTTACTATTATATTTAGCCTTGCCTTTACTTTTCTACCAGATAGGAAATTTTTATTTCAAAAATTCTTTTTTTGAAAAAAAATTAAATAAAGAACTTTTGATCGAAATAAAAGAAGTAAACCCTTGGTATAGTGGTTATATAGTTTCTGCCTATTCTAAAAGTTTAGGAAATTTTAGATTTAAGATAAAAAATTTAGATCTTTTTCCTGGTCAAACTTGTTTACTTTTTTTAGATACATTAACTTTAGATACATTAACCAGTAACAAGCCTTCTGAATTTCTAAATCCTTTTTATTTGGAAAAAGATATAAAACTCAAGGCTTTTAACTTAGTGGATGATCTTGGATTTCTAAAAAAAGAACAGTATCTGTGTTCTGAAGAAAAAAGTTTTAATTTAAACTATCTTAGGTTTAGTCTTTTAGAATTTTCTGAAAAATTGAATCCCGTAGCTAAAGGACTTTTTCAAGCTTTGGTTTTAGGAATAGAAATTAATCTTCCTCAGGAATATATAGAAAAACTTAAAAGCCAAGGTCTTTATCATAATTTGGCTATATCTGGTTTTAACTTAGCTGTAGTTTATTTAATTTTTTATAAAGCAATTAAACTAATCCTCAGTAATACTTTTTTATTAAGATTAGGTTATCCTATTCAACTTTGGGCTTATTTTTTAGCCTTACCAGGTGCTTTTTTAGTACTTCTTTTTTCGGGTTTTTCTCCTCCAGCCTTAAGAGCTTTTGTTATGTTGCTTCTTTTTATTTTTACTAAACTTTTATGGATTGAAACTTCTTCTTTTATACTCTTATTATTAGGAATAACGCTTATACTAATTTTTGAACCTTACTTAGTCGGTAATGTTTCTTTTCAACTTTCTGTCATTTCTACTTTAGGAATTATATTAGGAGATAGAATTTTTAATCAATGGAGCAAAAATTTAAAGTTGGAGTTTTATTTGAAAAATTTTTTATTAAAAATTTTGCAAGCTTTTATTATTTCTTTGAGTATAAGTTTTTTAACTTTTCCATTGTTAATTTATTATACTGGATTTTTTCCTATTACTATGCCAATTAATAATATAATAGCTACTCCTTTTTGGAGTTTTATTTTTATACCTTTTTCTATATTAGGAGCTTTTATTTCTTTTTTAAACGAAGATTTAGCTATTTTTCTTTTAAATTTTCTTGCAAATATTTTTAACTTTTATATAAAAATTCCTTTTTTTGAAATAAATTTTTATCCTAGTTTTCCAGTTAATTTAATTTTGTTTGCAATTGTTTTTACAATTTTTGTAACAATTTTTTTAAATATTTTTTTAAAATTTAATAAATTTCAACATGTTTTTATTATTAATTTAATTATTTATTTTCTTACATACAAATTGATAAAAACAATTTACAATATTTTATTTTTTGTTACAATTTTTGATGTTGGAAAAGCTAATGCAATTCTTTTAAAGTCTGATTCATTTTTAAAATCTGCTTACTTTTTATTTGACACTGGTCCTGATTTTCCCAATTCTTCTTTTAGCTGGACTAAAATTTACCTAGTACCTTCACTAAAAAAATTAGGAGTAAAAAACTTAGAATTAATAGTTATTTCTCATCCTGACCTTGATCACAGTGGCGGTTTGTCAGTTTTTAAAAAAGAATTTTTAGTAAATAAAGTGGTTTCTGGAAAATTTAAAGAAATAGAGTGGAAAAAAGCCAACCTAACTTTATTACCTGAAGAAATAACCCATGTTCAAGCTTTAAAATTTCCTTCTTTTGAGTTATTTTTCTTTCCGGGCAATTTTCCTTATGAAGAACTTAATAGAGAAAGTTTAGTTACTTATATAGAACATCAAAATGGATTAACTATTCTTATACCCGGTGATATAGATATAATAAGATTTTACCGTTTAAAGGAAAGAAAAGAACTTTTACCTGTAGAAATCCTTTTAGCTCCACATCATGGTTCTAATAAAGGATTAAATAAAGAAATATTAGAAAAATTAAGACCTCAAGTTGTTATAGTTTCTGGAAGAAGTAATAACTTTCCTCACTTTGAAACTGTAAAGCTTTTAAACTCTATGGGAATTTTTTGGATTACTACTGAAAAAGAAGGAGCCATTTCTATTTTTCCCAAAAAGGATTACTTTTTAGTTTGCTCTGAAAAGGAAAAAAGAAAAAATTTTTTTCAAAATTGGCTATTTCCTTTTATTCCAGCCTTGATAGAATTTGACTACTGTTTTAAATTTGCTTATCATAAAAACTAAGTTACAATTTTTAAAAAGGATTTATGAAACAGTTTGAAATTTTTGAACATGGAGCAGATGTAGGAATAAGAGGAAAAGGTTTAACTCTGGAAGAGAGTTTTTCTGCTATTTTAAAAGCTTTAGCTTCTTTACTGACTGAAGAAATTAGTTTTGAAATTTTACAACCTGAAAAAGAAGTTGAAATTGAAGTTTTTGCTGAGTTTTTGGATGAGCTTTTAGTAACTTATATAAACAAAGTTTTAACTTACACTTTTTTAGAAGAGATTTTATTTTGGGAATTTAAAGGAAAAATTGAACATCAGGAAAAAATTTATTTTTTAAAGGGAAAACTTTTAGGTACTAAATTTGAGACTCAGAGATTTGGTTACGGAGTTGAGGTGAAAGGAGCAACTTTTACTTTGGCTAAAGTGGAAAAAGAAAACAGTTTTTGGGTAGCTCAGTGTGTAGTAGATGTATGAGTATTGAGAAAGACCCTGCTTTAAAAATTTTAGAATTAGAAGTAGAAAAGCCTTCTTTGGGAAGAGCTAACTTTGACTCAGAAAGGCTTTTGAGAGCTATATATAAGCATCTTGGAAATTCCTTGGTAAGGATTTCTCTGTATGTTTTAAGAAAATTACCCCATGTATTAAGAGAAAGAGACCATAAGGTTTGGGTATTATTAGAAAAAGAGGAATACGGATGGGTAGTGAGTGAAGTTTTTGCAGAAAAACCCGAGAAAATTTTAGGAGTTGCTATCGACCTTGGAAGTACCTCCATAGCTTTTTATGTTTACGATTTTTTAAGAGAAAAACTTTTAAAAGAATATTCTATTTTAAATCCTCAAATTCCTATAGGTGAAGATATACTTACAAGGCTGCATTTTGCTAGAAAAGAAGAAAATCTTAACTATATAAAAGATATAACTCTTAAAAATATTAATCAGGAATTAGAAAAAATAGGAAAAGATTCAATTTTTTATTTAAGTCTTTGTGGAAATACTGCTATGAGTCATTTTATTTTAGGACTACCTGTAAATTATCTGTTTATAGAACCTTATGTACCCTGTGCTAATTGGTATGGAGTTTTTAAAAAAGAAGAAGTTAGTTTGAATATTCATCCTGAAGGAAGGATTTTTGTTTTTCCTTCTGCAGGTACTTACTTTGGAGGAGATCTTATTGCAGGTTTATATTTTTCTGAAATTTATAAAAAAGAAAAGATGAGTTTTTTTATCGATGTAGGGACTAATGCTGAGGTGGTTTTAGGGAATAAAGATTTTTTATTAGCCTGTGCAGGAGCAGCAGGTCCTGCTTTAGAAGGAGGTATTTTTGATTGTGGGTGTCAAGCAAAAGAAGGAGCTATAGAAAGTATAAAGATAGATCCCAAATCTAAAAAAGTGGAATATCAAACTATAGGAAATAAAGCACCTATTGGAATTTGTGGTTCAGGAGTAATTGAGCTTGTAGCGGAGCTTTTTATAAAAGGGCTTTTAACTCCTGAGGGAAAGTTTAATATCCAAGCTTTTTCTGAAAGATTTGCTGATATAAACGAAGAAAAGGCTTTTATAGTAGTTCCTTCTAAAGAAAGTGCTACAGGAAAGTCTATTTATATAAAAAACTCAGAAATTAGAAGTTTTATTCGTTCTAAAGGTGCTATGTATACTATTTTAAGCTTACTTTGTGAAAAACTAGGAGTAACTTTTGATGAGATAGAGGGCTTTTATATAGCAGGAAGTTTTGGAAATCATATAAAAGTTGAGTCAGCAGTTGATATAGGAATGCTTCCTGAACAAGCTTTGAGTAAAGCCTATCCTTTAGGTAATGCAGCTGGAAAGGGAGCTTTGAAGTTTTTGAAAGAAGCACATCTCGAAGAAATTAAAAAAATTATGGAAACTATAACTTACCTGGAACTTAATGTAGAGCCAAGATTTATGCAACTTCTTACAGGAGCTCTTTTTTTCCCTCATGTCAATAGAGAATTATTCCCTACAGTTATGAAAAAACTTAAAAATTACTTAAATGTTTAAAGTCTTAATAGTTGGAAGACCTAATGTGGGAAAATCAACTCTTTTTAATACTCTTATAGGGGGAAAGAAAGCTATTGTAGAAAAAACCCCAGGTGTTACTAGAGACTTTATCTATGGATATGTAGAAGTTGAAGACAATAAAGGTTTTGCAGTTATAGATACCGGAGGTTTAAATTGGGGGAAGGAAGACTTTTTCTGTCAGGAGATTTTTCAAAAGGTTGAAGAGCTTTTAAAAGAGTCTCATCTAGTTCTTTTTGTAGTAGATGCTAAAGAAGGAATAACTTCGGAAGACTTTAAAATAGCAGATTATTTAAGAAAGGCCGGTAAAAAAGTTATTTTAGTAGTAAATAAAGTAGAAAGTAAAGAGGAAGAAGAAAAGGCTTTAGAATTTTATAGTTTAGGTTTTGAGAAATTAGTTTCTATTTCTGCTAAAAATCAGCGAAATATTGTTCAACTTAAAGAATTAATAAAAAACATTGGAAAAGATTTTTTAAAAGAAATTCCAGAAGTTTTAGCCAAAAAAAT
>JAUQQL010000034.1:15058-23153 GCA_030578315.1 Thermodesulfobacteriota bacterium
TTATAAACAAGTTAATAGGCTATGAAAGAATGATTGTTTCAGAGATACCAGGTACTACACGAGATTGTGTAGATGTAGTACTGACTTTACCTGATGGCACAAATTACATTTTAATAGATACTCCAGGAATAAGAAGAAGGAGCCGAATTAATAAAAGAGTTGAAAAATTTAGCGTAGATAAAGCTTTTGAAGTTTTAAAAAAAGTAGATTTAGTTCTTCTAATTATATCAGCAGAAGAGGGTCTTACTCATCAGGATAAAAGACTTCTTAGACAAATAGAGAAAAACTATAAAGCTTGCCTTCTTTTAGTAAATAAATGGGACCTCTTAGATAAGAAAAAGGAAACTCAAGAGGTTATGCTAGAAAAAATTAGATACGGACTTAGATTTATTCCCTGGCTGCCTGTTTTACCAATTTCTGCCCTTAAAGGAACGGGAGTAAAAAAAATTATTCCTTTTATTGAGAAAATATACTCTCAGTATAGTATGAGAATTCCTACCTCATTTTTAAATAAAGTACTTGAAGAACTTAAAAATCAGTATACTTTCACTATTGGCAACAAAAAATTAAAAGTTTATTATGCTACTCAGGTAGAAATTAAACCTCCTACTTTTGTGATTTTCGTAAACTTAGAACCTGAGAAGATTTCTTCACATATAGAGAAGTTTTTTAAAAATCAGCTAAAACAAAAATTAGGTTTTACCGAGGTTCCGGTTAAAGTAATATTCAGAAAGCGAGATTAGGGAATTTCTTTCAAAGGTGTTTGAGGTTTATAATAAAGAAGAAGAGTTATTCTACGATTACGAGGGTCTGTTGGGTCTTCTTTTATAAGAGGAGAATTATCTGCATAACCAGCTACTTCAAGAATTTTTTCAGGTGGAACCCCGTTTTTTTCTAATTCAAGCATGGCAGAAGTTGCTCTTGCTGTAGAAAGTTCCCAATTTCCAATTTTTCCTCTCCTTGAGGGAACTGCATCAGTATGTCCCTGAACAGAAACTGTAACTGGTAAATTTTTAATTTCTTCTGCTAAAACTTTTAAAATTTCTTTAGCTTCAGGGGTAAGCTCTGCACTTCCTGAACGAAATAAAGGTTTGTTTAAAAATTCCACTATTTCAATTTTCACTATTCTTTCCTTTTGTTGGGTTTCTAAAGTTTCTATAAGAATATGCTCTTTTAAAGACTTGAGCCGAGTTTCTACAATTTTTTTAAATCTTTCTCCTTCACCTTTAACAGGTGGAAGTTCATGCGAAGGAGTTTGAACAATTTTATAAGTTTCTACTTTTCCAGTTTTATAATATTCCATAAGCATGCTTATTCCTGCTTTTTGAAAAATGTTAAATTTTCTAAAATAAGCAGCAATAGAAGCTTTTTGTTTTGGTTCCATAATAGTAACTAACCACATAAGAAGAAAAAAAGTCATCATACCTGCTAAAAAATCAGCATAAGCTATTTTCCAAGAGCCTCCGTGATGTCCCTGAGTAGCTTTTTTAACTTTTTTAATAATAATAGGAGGGGTGGACATAATTACTTCTTATTTTCTTTTCATCAAGGTTTCTAATTCTTCAAAACTTGGCCTCATGTGAGGCGGGATACTTCTTCTTGCAAACTCTACAGCAATTTGAGGAGCCCCACCACCAATAAAGTAAACTATAGCAGTTTTAATAACATTTAAATATTCCTTTTGTTCATTACAAAAAGTTTCCATTTTTTGTGACATAGGAGCCATAAATCCATAACAAGTAAGTATACCAAAGAAAGTTCCTGCTAAAGCTATAGAAAGGCTGTGTCCTAAGACTTCCGGAGGTTGATCGATTTTTCCCATAGTAATAATAATTCCTAAAACAGCTGCTACCAGACCCAACCCTGGCATAGAGTCAGCTAAAGTAGAAAGACGATGGGCAGGAAATGAAAGTTCATGATGAATAATTTCTATTTCATTATCCAGAAGTACATCTAACTCAAAATGAGTAATATTAGTAGTTAAAATAGAACGAAAAGTATCTCTTATAAAATTTAAAGCTAGGCGATTGTTTAGAATCTTAGGATAATTGGAAAAAATTTTACTTCCTTCTGGATTTTCTATGTCTTGTTCAATAGAAATAAGACCTTCTTTTTTTATTTTTCTAAAAATTTCATTTAGCAAAAGTAGAAGTTCTATATAATCATTTTTAGTATAACCTCCTGCTTTAGTAAGCACCATAATTAAATTATTTATAAGACTTTTAAGAACAGGCATAGGAGTTGCGATTAATAGTGCTCCAGCTGCAGCTCCAAAAATAATAAGCCACTCTACAGGTTGAAGAAGAACCGAAATATTTCCATGTTCTAAAAGATAGCCTCCAAAAACACAAGCTATAACTACAATAACTCCAACTATAGAAGGCATTACTTAACTTTTTTTTCCCTAATTAATTCTCTTTCTTTATTAAGTATAAAAAAACCAATTTTTTCTTTAATATGTGTAGGCAAGTTAATAAATTCCAAAGCAACTTCATAATTTTTTTCTTTTTTTTCGCATCTTAATATTTTTCCGTAAAGATAAAAACCCAAGGGCTGATATAAATCCAAAACTATTTTAATTTCAACTAGTTTCCCTATTTCAAAAGGTGTTTCTGAACTAAACCTTAGACCTTTTTCGCTTAGATTTACCTTTTGGTAAGATAGTTTGTTAAATCCTTCTTTTTCTCTAGTTAATAAATTAATTAAGTAATCTAATTTAGCATTAATAAGTTTTAACCAATTATTTAAAGCTTCGTCCATAGTATCTTTAAGGGGGATATAGGAAAAAAGGGGAACATCACCTACTACTCTTGCCATAGAATTTTCCAATTCTTCTTCTGAAATAATTCTTACTTCTAAAGGTACAACTACATCTATTCTTACAGCTTCTCTCTCTAATTTTTCCATTTTTGCTTTAAAACATCGGAAAAATTTTAAAAAACTTAAATTTTTTACATTATAATAAAAGAAATTCCTCTTGACAAGATAATGAATTTACTGTAAATAAATTTTTTAAAAAATTTTAAAATCAAAAAGGGGGTTTGTTATGGATAAAGTTTATGTCGTAGGGCATAAAAATCCTGATACGGATTCAGTATGTTCTGCTATTGCTTTTGCTTATCTTCTTAATGAATGGAAAAAAATGGATTGTAAAATTATGAAAG
Organism: Thermodesulfobacteriota bacterium; assembly: GCA_030578315.1. GTDB lineage: Bacteria > Desulfobacterota > Thermodesulfobacteria > Thermodesulfobacteriales > Thermodesulfobacteriaceae > Thermodesulfobacterium. Next base: position 18,223 of record JAUQQL010000034.1, read on the forward strand.
TTGACAAAGAAGCTGTTCCTGTAATTCAGGGAAAGCCTAATGCTGAAACTAAGTTCGTTTTAGAAAAATTTGGTTTTTCTGTTCCAGAAATTATGACTGAAGGAGAAGGGAAAATTATAGCCTTAGTAGACCATTCTGATAAGGTTCAGAGTGTGGATAATATTGAGAAAGCTGAGATTGTAGCAGTAGTAGATCACCATAAAATTGGAGATGTAGTTACTCCTAATCCTATTCTTTTTGTAAACTTTCCTGTGGGTTGTACTGCTACAGTGTTAAAATTTCTTTTTGATAAAACAGGAGTTTCTATACCTCAAAATATAGCCGGTATTCTATTAGCATCTATCCTAAGTGATACAGTAATTTTTAAATCTGCTACTACTACAGAAATGGACAAAATGGTAGCAGAAGAGCTTGCCAACTTGGTAGGAATAACGGATATTACTAAATTTGGTATAGAAGTGAAATCTAAGCTTTCAGATGTAAGCGGTATGTCTGTAAGGGATATCATCATGAGAGATTATAAAGACTACAACATGAGTGGAAAAAAGGTAGGAGTTGGACAAATTGAGGTAATCGACCTTTCTTTGATTGAAGGAAGAAAAGATGAAATCTATAATGAACTTCAGAAAATGAAATCCGAGGGTGGGTATCACAGTATAGTTTTTATGCTCACAGATATTATGAAAGAAGGAACTGACCTAATGGTGGTAACCGATGATCCATCTATTATAGAGAAAGCTTTTGGTAAAAAATTAGAAGGTAGAAGTATTTGGTTAGATAAAGTTATGAGCAGAAAAAAACAAGTAGTTCCTCCTTTAGAAAAAGCCTTCGCAGGATAAAAATTTTAGATAAAAAGCCCCCTTTATGGGGGCGTTTTTGTATTCTAAACGAGGTTTAAGAAAACTTCTTGAAGCTTTAGACTTATATCTACAGCTCTTACTGAATGGGTAATAGCTCCTGAAGATAAGTAATCCAGGGTTAAATTTGAATAATTTTCTATATTTTCCAGTTTAATTCCTCCCGAAGCTTCTAATTTTAAAGAAGGTCTTTTTTTCTTTACCATTTCCACAGCTTTTTTAAGCTCGGTTGTAGAAAAGTTGTCTAAAAGAATAACATCAACAGAAACTTTAGAGTCAAGTATCAGTTCTAATTCTTCTAAAGATTTTACTTCTATTTCAATTTTAAGATAATGGGGGAAATTTTCTTTTTCTAATTTTTCTAAAATTTTGGAGATTCCGCCCAAAGCTTTAATATGATTATCTTTAATCAAAATCCCATCTGATAAAGAAAAGCGATGATTTTGACCTCCTCCTACTCTTACAGCGTATTTTTGTAAAAGTTTAAGGCCTGGAAGAGTTTTCCTAGTGTCTAAAACCACAGAAGTATTGCCTAATTTTTTAACTAAGTTTCTTACATAAGTTGCAATTCCTGACAAATGTTGAAAAAAGTTAAGAGCTACTCTTTCTCCTTTAAGAATACTCTTAACTTTCCCTTCTACAAAGCCCAATTTAGTTTGAGGAACCACTTCTTCTCCTTCTTTTACAGACCAGTGAAGAGTGACTTCCGAATCTATGAGCTTGAAAACCTCTTCTACTAATTCTTTACCACATACAACTAATGATTCCTTAGCTATAAAAAAAGCTTTGCCATAAAGATTAGACGGAATTAAAAACTCTGTAGTAAGGTCTTCGTAAGGTAGATCTTCTTCTAGAGCTCTTTCAACTATCTTACGAATTTGCCATTTTTCCATTTTTCAAATTTATACCTCTGGAAAATTTTAAGATAGGTCTTAATTTTTATCATAACTTAATAAAAGTAAAATGTAAAGAAGGTAAAGGAGGTTTTATAGAATGAAGGAGTCTGAGGTTTTAAATGAATCTTTAGAGGTGAAAGAAGAAGTCTCTAAAAGTGCTCCAGAAGTTTCTCCAGAAGTTTCTTTAGAGGAAAAACTAAAACAAATGGAACAAGAGTTAAAAGAATGGAAGGATAGAGCTTTAAGGTATGCTGCTGAGGTTGAAAATTTAAAAAAATCTCTTAAAAGAGAAAAAGAGGAATACTACAAATTTGCTTTGGAAGCGGTATTTAAAGAATTGCTTCCTTCGATTGACAATTTAGAAAGGGCTTTAGAGGCATTTGAACATTCTTCTAATCTTTCTGCTTTAAAAGAGGGCGTATATATAAGTTTAAAGGTTATACATCAAACTTTAGAAAAATTTGGACTAAAGCAATTTGAACCGGCAATAGGTGAAGCTTTTCATCCGCATTATCATGAAGCTTTAGCTACAGACTATCATCCTGAGGTACCTAATGGAGGAATAATAAAGGTCTTTCAAAAAGGCTATAAACTTCACGATAGAGTTATAAGGCCAGCTTTAGTTTGTGTTTGTATGAAAGATAAAAAGATTGAAGAAAAGGAAGTAAGTGAGAAAGAAGAACTTCAAAATTCTGAAAATCAAGAAAATTCAAATGAACAATAAAAATTTTTAGAATAAGGAGGGACGAAAATGGCTAAGAAAGGACCTATTGTAGGGATAGACCTTGGTACTACTAACTCTTGTGTAGCTATTTTTGAAGGCGGAGAACCTAAAGTTATCCCAAATAGAGAAGGTACAAGAACTACCCCTTCTATAGTAGGATTTTTAGAAAACGGTGAAATAGTGGTAGGCCTTCCTGCTAAAAGACAAGCTATTATAAATGCTGAAAATACTATTTTTGGAGTTAAAAGACTAATGGGAAGGAAATTTAATGACCCTGTAGTTCAAGAGTGGAGAAAAAAGGTACCTTATAAGATTATAGAAGCTCCTAACGGAGATGCGCATGTGGAGGTAAGAGGTAGAAGGTATAGTCCTCCTGAAATATCCGCTATGATACTTAGAAAGATAAAACAAGACCTGGAAGAATATTTAGGACAGGAAGTTACTGAAGCTGTAATTACAGTTCCAGCTTACTTTGATGACACACAGAGACAAGCTACTAAAGATGCTGGAAGAATTGCTGGACTTAATGTTTTAAGAATTATTAACGAACCTACAGCTGCTTGTTTAGCTTACGGATTAGAAAAAAAGAAAGAAGGTTTAGTAGCTGTATTTGACCTAGGTGGAGGAACTTTTGATATTTCTATTTTAGAAATTGGAGAGGGGGTATTTGAAGTTAAGGCTACTTCTGGAGATACTTTCCTAGGTGGAGAAGATTTTGACATGAGGCTGGTTGATTATATTGCTGAGGAGTTTAAAAAAGAACACGGGATTGATTTGAGAAAAGATAAAATGGCTCTTCAGAGATTGAAAGAAGCGGCTGAAAAAGCTAAAATTGAACTTTCAAGTACTTTAGAAACAGAAATTAACTTACCTTTTATTACTGCGGACGCAACCGGTCCTAAACATTTAGTGATGAAAATTACTAGAGCTAAATTTGAAAGTTTAGTTGAGGACTTAATCCAAAAATTAGAAGAACCTTGCAGAATTGCTATGAAGGATGCAGGAATTACTCCTAAGGATATAAATGAAGTTATTTTAGTAGGCGGAATGACTCGTATGCCCAGGGTTCAGCAAAAAGTTAAAGAAATCTTTGGTAAAGAACCAGTTAAAGGAGTTAATCCAGATGAAGTTGTAGCTATGGGTGCTGCTATACAAGCTGGAGTTCTTAAAGGTGAGGTTAAGGACATTCTTCTTTTAGATGTAGTACCGCTTTCTCTTGGTATTGAAACTTTGGGAGGAGTATTTACAGTAATTATTCCAAGAGGAACTACTATTCCTACGCGTAAAAGCCAGATATTTACCACTGCAGCTGATAATCAGACTGCAGTAACTATTCATGTTTTACAAGGTGAAAGACCTCTAGCCAAAGACAATAAAAGTATAGCTAGATTTGACTTAGTGGGTATTCCTCCAGCTCCTAGAGGAGTACCTCAAATTGAAGTTACTTTTGATATAGATGCAGATGGAATTTTACACGTTACAGCTAAAGACTTAGGAACAGGAAAAGAACAATCTATAGTAGTAAGACCTTCTTCAGGATTAACTGAAGAAGAAATCCAAAGAATGATAAAAGAGGCTGAGCAGTACGCAGAAGAAGATAGAAGAAAAAGAGAACTTGCAGAGGCTCGAAATCAGGCAGATAGTTTGATTTATTCTGTTGAAAAAACCTTGAAAGAACTTGGAGAAAAAGTTTCTGAACCTCTTAAAAAAGAAGTAGAAGAAAAGATAGCTCGTCTTAAAGAAGTTATGGAAGGAGAAGATATTAATGCTATTCGTAGGGCAAGCGACGAATTGACCCAAGCTTCTTATCGATTAGCAGAAATGCTTTATCGCGAAAAAGCTTCCGCAGGAACTTATTCTTCTTATGAAAAAACTAAGAAAAGTGGAGGAGATGTAATTGATGCAGATTTCGAAGAAATGAAGTAATATTAAAATTAAAATTTTTTAAGGGGGGTAATTCTTCCCCCCTTCCTTTATTTATGTCTTTTCATTTTAAAATTGGTATTTCTTTAGGATGTCCAGCAGGAATAGGACCAGAAATTATTGTAAAAAGTCTTAATTACTTAAAAAAATATTGGAAAAATCTTATTATAATTGGAGATAAAAAAGTTCTTGAAACTACTTCTAAGAAATTAAATCTTAAACTCCCACCAGTTGAAATTTTATCTCTCTCGGATTTAGATGTAATACCTGGTAAACCCACTTTAGAGAGTTATAAAGCTATGAGTTCTTATTTTCAAACAGCTATAAAGTTAGCTAAAAAAAAAGAAATTCAAGCTATAGTTACAGGACCTATCAGTAAAGAAGGTCTTAATAAAGTAGGAATTTTTTACCGTGGTCATACTGAGTGGTTAGCCAAGGAATTCGAAGTTGAAGACTATGTGATGTGTTTTTATGGAAAAAAACTTATTGTTTCTTTAGTTACTACTCACATTCCTTTAAAAAAGGTTCCTC
>JAUQQL010000035.1 GCA_030578315.1 Thermodesulfobacteriota bacterium
CCTTTTTACCTGTTTCTTTGATAATTTTAAGAGAAGTTTTTATATCTTATTTACGAAGTTGGTTTTTTGAAGAAACTAAAGTAATAAATATTTCCAAATTAAAAACTTTCTTTTTAATGATATTTGCTGGAATAATTATAGTATTTAACCTTTATTTTTCTTTTTATTTTAGAGTAATTTATTATTTTTTATGGAGTTTGGTTTTTATTTCTTATGCCACTGCCTTACCTTATTTTTACAGAGTATTTAAAAAGATTGTAAAATTTAAAAATAAAATGAACTTATTTTTAAAAAATCTTCCTTCTTTAATTTATCCTTTAATTCTAATATTTTTATTTCCTTTTTCAGATTCTTTATTTTGGATAATTATTTTGAGTTTAAACTTTTATTTCTTTAAAAAAGGTTTAGCAAGAGTTTCTCCAAAATTAGTTCAAAAAGATTTTTATTTAACCTATTTAATAATAAATTTTTTATTAGTTTTAGAATTGATGTTTTTTAAAAAACTCTATTTTTCTCTTTTTATTTTATTAATTTATATTTTTATAAAAGATGGAGAAAAGGTTTTTAAAACTTGTTGGAAGATTTTAAATTTGAAATAGCAAGTTTATAATCTTTTTTTCCAAAAATAGCCGAACCTGCAACTAAGATATCAGCTCCTGCCTTAATTACCAAAGGTGCAATTTCTTCATTTATACCACCGTCTACTTCAATTAATACAGAAATTTCTTTTTCTTTTATTAACTTTTTAAGTTTTTCTATCTTAGGTATACAATTTTTAATAAAACTTTGCCCCCCAAATCCTGGATTGACAGTCATGACTAACACGAAGTCTAAGTCTTCTAAAAGATATTCTAAGACATTTAAAGGAGTGTGTGGGTTTAAGGAAACTCCTGCTTTTTTTCCCAATTCTTTTATTTTCCAGATTGTGCGGTGTAGATGAATAGAAGCTTCAGCATGAACACATATTAGGTCTGCTCCAGCTTCAACAAATTCTTTTATATATCTTTCAGGTTCAACTATCATAAGATGAACATCAAAAGGAAGAGAGGTCAAGGGACGAAGAGCTGAAATAACCAAAGGTCCAAAGGTAATGTTAGGAACAAAAATTCCATCCATCACATCCAAATGAAGCAAATCTGCTCCAGCTTCTTCCACTGCTTTAACCTCTTCGCCTAGGCGAGAAAAGTCAGCAGAAAGAAGAGAAGGAGCAACTAATATTGAATTTTTATTCAGCACTGGGTTCATTTTTACTTAAAGGAAAAGGGACAATTTTTGAGTTTTCTTTCTTTTTCTTTTCAGTAGAAGGTGAAGACAAAAGAGTATTTAAAGGAGTACTTTTAAAAACATGAGGAATATAAGTTTGATAGTGACTAAGAAGAGGTTCAGGAATATGAAGAGTATACCAAATTACTTGAATTCTTTGAACTGTAAAATAGGGAAGCCCTAAAAGAATAGGAATTAACCCTTTTTCCTCAAAACTAACTAAAGCTGGCCATTCTACTTCAAAAAATTCTCTTTTTTCTAACACAAACTTTAAAGATTCGTAAACTGGATTAAAACAAACTAAACCTATAAAAAGACCTGTTAAAGTTTGAAATAAAACTGGTTTTTTAGCAACTGGCTGCTGAGTTGTGCTCATTTTTATTTTTTAAATTTTAATCCTTATTACCATTTTCTCAATAGTTCATTAAAAAAAGTCGTTGATAGTTTATAAAGCAAGACACTTCTATAAAATTTTTACCTATATAAACACTTTATTGCAGCGATGAACAAATCGCTGTACAAATAAGGAAAAAACTAAAAAGTTTTAATAATGTGTATATACTTAAGCATATCTTCTGCAATTCTCCAGCTTGCTCCTTTGGGACCTATTATTTTTTTTATCTCTGCAAGTTCTTTTTTAATTTCTTCTCTTAAAGACTCGTTTTCAAGGTATTCTTTTACTTTTTCCGTTAAAACTTCAACTTTTTCTTTTTCTTGAAGAATTTCTGGATAAACTTCTTTTTTTAAAATAAGATTGGGTAAACTTATATATGGAACTTTTACTAACTTTTTAGCTAAAAAATAAACCCAAGAAGGCAAAGAATAAGTCACTATAGCAGGGGTTTCCATAATAGCTGCTTCTAAGGTTATAGTACCTGAAGCTAAAAGAGAAACTGTGGAATGTTTCAAAATGTCGTACTGTGAATTTTCAATAACTATTAGGTATTTTTTAGCTTCTTCCCAAAGATAATGATTACTTAATCCAAGAGCCTTAACTATTATTCCTTGAACTTCGGGACATTTTTTTTTTAATCTTTTAAAAACTTCTATAAAAAGAGGTAAGTGTTTTTTTATTTCTCCTTCGCGGCTTCCGGGAAAAAAACTAACTACAGGAAGCAAAGGATTAAGTTTATAAATTTCAAAAAAAACATCTCTTGAAAGATTAGGCTTAACTACATCTAAAAGTGGATGACCTAAAAACACTGTATCAATTCCGTAGGAACGAAAAAAATCCTTCTCAAAAGGAAGTATTACATAAAGTCGGTCTACACTGTTTTTTAAAATTTTTATTCTACCTCTATTCCAAGCCCATACTTGAGGAGCTACATAGTATATAACCGGATACCCTAATTTTTTAGCTAACTTAGCTATTCTTAAATTGAAACCAGGAAAGTTTATTAATATTACTAAATCTACTTTTTTTTGTTTCAAAAATTCTTTTAATTTTTGATAAACAAACCAGTATTTTTTTAAATCAGAAAAAGTGGGAATACCTACTAAGGAAAGAGATTCTGCAGAGAAGAGCATTTCAATTCCGAGGTTTCTAATTTTGGGTCCTCCAATTCCTATAAAATGAAAGTAGGGACTTTGTTCTTTTATTCTCTTAACAAGAAGATAACCGTAAAGGTCTCCTGAAAGTTCTCCTGTAACCAATAAAACCCTACATCCGAACTCTTTTATCATTTTAATTTTCTAAGATTTTCCTCTACTGAACTTTTAATTAAAAAAGCTAATCGTAAAGCTTCCAAAGCCTCTCTTCCAGGGATTTTTACTTTTTCTTTATTAATCAAACTTTTTACAAAAGATTCAAGTTCTTCTTTTAAAGGATCCGAATCTGGAAATTCCTTTTTAAAAGAAATGAATTCTTTTTTTTGAAAATTTACTTTTATTTCTAAAAAACTTTTTTCTAGTGTGTCTACTACATAGTAAATACCTTTTTCAAAGACTCTAAATCTTCTTTCTTTTTTAAGAGAAACTCTGCTTGCTGTAAAATTGGCAGTAGTTTCATCTTCAAAGACTATTCTTGCATTAACTATATCTGGGTGATCAGAAAAAAGGGGAGCTCCAACTGCATGAACCATTTTTATTCTAGGATATTTTTTTAAATACAAAGCAAGGTCTAAATCATGAATCATTAGGTCTAACACCACATCCACATCCAAATTTCTTTCTACGAAAGACGAAAGGCGATGAGCCTCTATAAAAAGAGGATTCTGTACTTTTTTTATAAGAAGTTTTACCGGTTCTTGAAATCTTTCAATGTAACCTACTTGTAGAGGAACCTTCATTTTTTCAGAAAGTTCTACTAGTTCTACGCTGTGTTCCCAAGAATGAGCTATGGGTTTTTCTAAAAATATAGCCTTTCTTTGAAATAAAAATTCTTTAGCAATTTCGTAATGAGTAACCGTAGGAGTAGCTATTACCACTGCGTCTATATTATTTTTTAGTAATAGTAAACTTCTGAAATCTGAAAATACTTCCGGTTCAATTTGATATTTTATTTTTAAATAATTGGCCACCTCTTTAGCTTTGTTTAAATCTATATCTACAAGAGCTTTTAATTCTACCTCCGAAAAATTAGCTAATTTTTCAGCATGAACTTTTCCTAAATGTCCTATTCCAATTACTGCAACCTTAATTTTCCTCATCTTTGTATCCTACTATAGAAATACCATATTTATCTGCTAATTTTATAGCTCTTTCTCTTTGTAAAAAAAAAGTTTTGTAAGCCTCCAAAGCTAAAACTTTTGCTTTAGCTTTAATTAGAACTTCTACAGTGCCCTCCCCTACTACTGGAAGATCAATTCTCATATCTTGAAAAGGTTTAACTACTTTTATTACTACAGCATTTTTTCTTAAAGTTCCTGCTCTTAAAATAGTAGCATCTGTTCCTTCCATAGCTTCAACAGCTATCGTCATTTTATCCTTAACTACCACACACTGCCCTATATCAAGTTTTCCTAAAGCTTTAGCAATTTTAAAACCATATTTTATATCTTCCCATTCTTCTGTACTCGGTTTTCTCATAGTTAAAATTCCTTGAGGAGTTAAAAACTCTTGCAAAAATTCCGAAGGTGCTTTTACTGTAAAGCCTTCATTGTTCAGTTCCTCAATTAAAGCTCTAAGAAGGGTATCATCCTCTTTATTTTTAACTTTCCTCCAAAGTGCTATAGCTTTAAAATCTGGAATTCCTATTTTTAAAGCGTAACTTTTATCAATTTTTCCTAAAAATACTAAGTTTTTAACCTTTTTCTCTTTAAAAATTTTTATAAGCTTTTCTAATTGTCCTATATAAATTTGATAAACCTCGGTGGAATAATTTTTAAGTTTTTCCATTTGATCTTTAGAAAAACATACACTAACAATCTGATAATTCTTCTTTTTAAGATTTTCAGCAAGAATAATCGGAAATTCTCCTTCTCCTGCAACAAGCCCTATTAGGGATTCAGTTTCTTTCATAAAAAATTTTAATAGATTTTTAATCTCCTTCAAAAGGTTTTCTTCTCATTATACCTTGTTTAGAAGGATTTTCTAGAAAAATTATAATTTCCTCAATGAGAGGGTCTGTTCCGTAAATATCTCGTAATTCTTGAATTACTTCTTTAAGAGTTGCTGGACCATCTAAAATTATTCCTAAAGCTTGTGAAATTTTTCTTATTTGCTCTCTATCAAACCCAGCTCTTCTTAATCCGACTAAGTTAATACCTTGAATTTTAGCTGGAACTCCAAAAACTTTTACATAAGGAGGAACATCCTTATCAACTCCGCTCATTGCTCCTACAAAAGCATAAGAACCTATACGACAATATTGATGAACTGCTGCAAATCCTCCCAGAACTACTCTATCACCTACAATCACATGACCTCCTAAAGTAGCATTGTTAGCCATTACTACATAGTTTCCTACCTTGCAATCATGAGCTATGTGACTATAACTCATAATCAAACAATTGTTTCCTATTTTTGTAATTTTGTCATCTTGACCTGTTCCTCTGTGAATAGTTACAAATTCTCTAATAATATTGTAATCCCCTATTTCTACATAAGTCTCCTCACCTCTATAAGCTAAATGCTGAGGAGGTGTACCAATAACAGCAAAAGGGCCTATCTGATTGTATCTTCCTATTTTGGTATTTGATTCTACATAAGAATAAGGTTTAATAACAGTTCCCTTACCAATATAAACCTTAGGACCAATATAGGCTCCCTTACCAATTTCTACATCCTCATCTAATTCAGCCTTAAAGTCTACATAAGCACTTGAATCAATTTTAGTCATACTGGGAAACCTCTTTTTGTAATTTATTTTATAGCAGCTAAGATTTCTGCTTCTGCAACTACTTTATCTTCCACTTTAGCCACAGCTGAAGTCCTAACAATGTGTCCTTTCATTTTAAAACCCTTAGCTTCTATAATCAAAGTATCTCCCGGATAAACAGGATGTCTAAATTTAACTTTGTCTAGTCCCGCCAGCACAAAAAACTTATCTTTATACTGAGGAAATACTACGCTTAAACCTACCGCAGCGGTTTGAGCCATAGCTTCTAAAATTAAAACTCCAGGCATTATAGGTCTTCCTGGAAAGTGCCCCTGAAAAAAAGGTTCGTTAATGGTTATGTTTTTTATTGCTATTACATATTCTTCTTCAGGATTCACTTCTAAAACCCTATCTATCATCAAAAAAGGATAACGATGGGGAAGCAATTCTAAAATTTTCTCTATTTCTATTTTAGAATGACCCTCCATAAAACCTCCTTTTGATAAATTTTGTTTTTACATTAAAATAATAAACTAAGATTGTCAATATTTTTTAAAAATGCCCTTTGAAAAACCCTACATTAAACTTCTTAACTTAATCCAGCAAGAATTTCCACTAAAAAAGAGTCCTTTTAAAATATTGGGAGAAAAAGTAGGTCTTTCAGAAAAAGAAGTTTTAGAGTTTTTAACTTCCTTAAAAAAAGAAAACATTCTTAGACACTTAGGAGGAGTTCCTAATTCTTCTAAATTGGGAAAAACTACTCTACTTTGCGCAACTGTTATTCCTTCAGATAAAGAAGTCATTGCTTATGAAATAGCTAATCTTCCTCAAGTTACTCATGCATACTTAAGAAGACACTTTTTAAACTTTTGGTTCACCTTAGTTACTAAGAATTTAGAAGAAGCTGAAAATCTGATTCTTTATTTAGAGAAAAAATATAACTTAAAAATAAAAAAATTTTCCAGTATTAAAAATTTTAAACTAAAAGCCGTTTTTAGGTTAAAATAAATAAAAAGTTATACTTTTGTGTAAAAAATCTTGATCTTACCCTCCCAAAAGTTTTTTACCTTAATCCACCTTCTAAAAACTTCTCCCTCAATCAAGCGGGATAACAAGTATAAATATTATATTGAACTTATACAGTATTAGAAACTATACCTTGACAAAGCGAAGCTTATATGCTTATAATAAACTTGACATGGTAGAATTAAAAGGAATTATTTTACCAGTTATTTTAGTAAAAATTAAGCAAAAAGTTCCTCTTGAAGAAATAGTTAAAGTTTTAGAACAAAAAGTTTCTTCTCGTTTTTTTGAAGGAAGTTATTTTTTAATAGAAAGTGATTCTCTGTTAAGTGAAGAAGAGATAAAAGAACTAGAATCTTTTTTATCCTCTAAAAAAATTAAAAGTATTAAAAAAATTTCTTTTAAAACTACTTTTGTAGAACCTGAAAAAGAAAGACTTCTTATTTTACAAAAACATTTAAGGTCGGGCCAGAGGGTGGAACACAATGGAGATATTCTTCTTTTAGGAGATGTGAATCCTGATGCAGAAATAATAGCCAGTGGTAATATTGTAGTAATGGGAAAATTAAGAGGTATTGCTTGGGCTGGAGCAATGGGGGATGAATCTGCAGTTATTGTTGCTCTTGGAATGGAGCCACAACAGCTAAAAATAGCAGGAGTTTCAGCTAGTCTAAGAAAGGAAGAAAAAATAAGTTTTGGTATTCCTCAAATCGCTAAAGTTAAGGAAGGAAATATTATTTTAGAGAGTATAAAATGAGTAAAGTGTATGTAGTAACTTCTGGTAAAGGTGGGGTGGGCAAAACTACTCTTACAGCTAACATAAGCATAGTGTTAGCTAAATTTGGTAAAAAAGTCTTAGCTATAGATGCTGACATAGGTTTGAGAAATTTGGACATGATTCTTGGGTTAGAAAATAGGATAGTTTACGATGTGCTTGATGTATTAGAAGGAAGAGTAAAATTTGAAAAAGCTTTAGTAAGAGACAAAAGGGGATTTCCTCTTTGGTTACTTCCTGCTAATCAGACTAAAAATAAAGATGCTATAGACCAAGAAAAGTGGGTTAAAACCATAGAAGAAATTAGAAATAAAAACGAATACGATTTTATTTTTATAGATTCTCCAGCAGGGATTGAAAGAGGTTTCTATATTTCCGCTTTGGTAGCAGATGAAGCTATTATTGTAGTAAATCCTGAAGTTTCTTCTGTGAGAGATGCTGACCGAGTTATAGGTCTTCTTGAGAATATGGATAAAAAAAAGTACTTTTTAATTATAAATCGCATAAAATGGGACAGTGTCAAAAAGGGCGAAATGCTTTCTGTAGAAGATATTGTAGATATTTTAAAAGCTCCTCTTTTGGGAGTTATTCCAGAAGAGCCCAAACTTATAGATTTTACCAACAAAGGTGAACCAATAGTTCTTAATGATAAATTTGAAGCTTCTAAAGCTATTATTGATATTGGAAGGAGATTAATGGGAGAAGATGTTCCTATGGTTTATTATGGAAAGAAAAAAAGCTGGATAGAAAAGCTTTTAGGAAGATAACTATAAGATGGGCCTGTGGGATTTTCTTTTTAAAAGAGAAAAAAGTAAAGAAAAGGCTAAACAGCGTTTAACTATGGTTTTAGCTTATGAAAGAAGAGGGGTACCTCCTCATTTTACAGAAGATTTAAAAAAGGACCTTGTTTCTATTTTTTCCAAGTACCCATTTTTTGAAATTAGCAAAATTGAAGTAGATATCAGAAGAGAAAATAAAGACTTAGAAGAACTTTGGATAAGTATCCCTTTTAAATTCAGATAAGAACCGTAAGAATTTCTTTTTTAATATAAAGTTATGATAGTTGCAGTTGATACTGGGGGAACCTTTACAGATTTAGTTTATTTAGAAGATTCATTTTTAAAAACCTCTAAAATTTTTTCAACTCCCGAAGATCCTTCTCAGGCTGTATTAAGTATTCTAGAAAATTTGAAACCAGAAATTTTAATTCACGGAACTACAGTAGGAACAAACGCTTTTCTTGAAAGAAAAGGAGCTAATATAGCTTTTATCACTACTTCAGGTTTTAAAGACCTTCTATTTATTGGTCGTCAAGCAAGACCTGCTCTTTACAACCTTTTTGTAGAAAAACCTAGACCTATAGTAGAGAAAAAAAATTGTTTAGAAGTAAAAGAAAGAGTAAGTGCCAAGGGCGAAGTCTTAATACCTCTTACAAATGAAGAAATTCAAAAAGTAATTAATTGGGTTTTAAAAGCTCAAGTTGAATCTGTAGCTATCTGTTTGCTTCATAGTTATCTTTATCCCTTTCACGAAGAAAGACTTAAAAACAATTTACTACCTCTTGAGATTTCTATAAGCATTTCTTCTGAAATTCTTTCAGAATTTAGAGAATTTGAAAGAGCTTCAACTACTGCAGTAAATGCCTATCTTAATCCTATAATTCAAAACTACTTAAAGGTTCTTAAAGAAAAACTTCCTGTAAAGCTTTACTTACAACAGTCTAATGGAGGATGGTTAACTGTAGAAGAGGCTTTGAGGTTTTCGGTACATACTATCCTTTCTGGGCCTGCTGGTGGTGTAAACGGAGCTTTAATTTGGGCTAAGTCCTTAGGTAAAACTAAAATTATCACCATAGATATGGGAGGTACTTCAACGGATGTGTGCTTAGTAAATGGTGAACTTCCCTTTACAAAAGAGTATGTTTTAGACGGATACCCTATAGGAATTCCTGTTATAGATATTCATACTGTAGGAGCAGGAGGAGGCTCTATTGCTTATGTTGATAAGGGTGGAGCTTTAAAAGTAGGACCTGAATCTGCTTCCTCAGATCCTGGACCAGCTTGTTACGGAAAAGGAGAACTTCCTACTGTTACAGATGCCAATGTGGTTTTGGGAAGGCTTCTACCAGAATTTTTTTTAGGAAGAAAATTTAAGTTAAAAAAAGAAAGAGCAGAAAAAGCTATTTATAATATAGCTAAGTCTCTTGGACTTTCCTTAGAAGAAACTGCTTTAGGAATTGTTAAAGTAGCTAACATTAATATGATTAAAGCTTTAAGAAAAGTTTCCTTGGAAAAAGGTTATAATCCTAAAGATTTTTCTCTCTTTTGCTACGGCGGTGCAGGAGGGCTTCATGTATGCGAATTAGCTAAAGAACTTGGAATAAAGGAGATTATTTTACCAAAAATAGCTGGAAGTTTTTCTGCCTTTGGCCTTCTCTTTTCTCCTCCAATAAAAGATTCTTCTAAAACTGTATGGTTTTCTTTAAAAGATACTCAGTTAATAAAAGAAGCTGTTGAGAAGCTTAAAAAACAATCATTGGAATACATTCGAAAACTAGGCTTCCCTTCTGAAAATTTTGAAATTCAAGCATTTCTAGATATGCGTTATCGCGGTCAGGGATTTGAATTAACTGTCCCTTTTAAAAAAAATTTAATAGAAGTTTTTGAAGAAGAACACCTTCGACAATTTGGATATACTCTTTCTGGATTCCCTATAGAAGTAGTTACCGTAAGAATAAGAGTAAAAGGAAAACCTTTGGTAAACTCTTGGAAAATTTCTACCAAAAACCAAAATTTTTCTTCTTTTACTACGAAGGTTTTCACTGAAAAAGGTTTTATAGAAGTTCCAGTAATTCATTGGGACAGTTTAAAAGTAGGTGAAACTTTAAAAGGACCTTTATTAATTTTAGAAGACTTTACTACCCTTTGGGTAGAAAAAAACTTTAAATTAACTGTAGAAGAAAACTATACCTTACGCTTAGAATATGAATCCTGTTGAGCTTGAGATTTTTAATAAGCTTTTTTCGGCAGTGGCTGAAGAAATGGGTATAGTATTAAGAAAGGCTGCTTTTTCTCCTAATATCCGGGAAAGGTGTGACTTTTCCTGTGCTATATTTGACGAAAATGGAGAACTTGTAACCCAAGCTTCTCACATACCGGTTCATTTAGGTGCGATGCCTTTAACTGTTGAATATGTGAAACCTCTTTTTAATTGGAAACCTGGAGATGTAGTAATTACTAATGATCCTTTTTGTGGAGGGACTCATCTTCCTGATATAACTTTAATAAAACCTGTTTTTTTAGAAAATGTTTTAGCCTTTTTTTTAGTAGTGAGAGCTCATCACGCAGATGTTGGAGGAAAATACGCCGGTTCTATGGCCGTTTCTTCTTCTCTTGAAGAAGAAGGGGTTCTCATAAAACCTACTTATTTAATTAAAGAAAATCAACTTAATGAATTTTTTTTAAACTCACTTTTAAAACAATTTCGCAATCCTCGAGAAAGAGAAGGAGACTTAAAGGCTCAACTCTTTTCTCTTAGCAGAGGAGAAACTCGTTTAAAGGAAATAGCCTCAAAGTATGGAATTGTAAAACTTAAAAAAATGAGTTTAGCACTAAAGGAATATTCCTTTAAAGCTATGAAAGCTCTTTTAGAAAATGCTTCTCCGGGTTCTTATAGTTTTACAGATTATTTAGACGACGATGGTTTAGAAAACGAAGATATTCCTATAACAGTTGAAGTAACTTTTAAAAATGGTGAAGTTTTGGTAGATTTTTCTCAAAGTCCTTCCCAAGTTAAAGGTTGTGTTAACGCTTCGCGAGCAGTTACTTATTCTGCTGTTTATTATGTTTTTTTAAGTTTATTAAACACTTTAGGAGATTATCCTATTAATCAGGGATGTTTCAAACCTATAAAAATTATCACTAAACCAGGAACCATTGTTGATCCGCTACCTCCTTGCCCAGTTGCTGGAGGAAATGTGGAAACTTCCCAGCGGATTGTAGATGTTCTTTTAGGTGCTTTAGCTTCTGCTTTTCCCCAAATTATTCCAGCAGCTTCTTCTGGAACAATGAATAATATAGCTATAGGAAATGAATCTTTTGCCTACTATGAAACCATAGGAGGAGGTATGGGAGCTAGACCTGGAAAAGATGGTTTAAGCGGAGTTCACACTCATATGACGAATACCTTAAATACCCCAATTGAAGCTCTGGAACACGATTTTCCAATAAGAATAGAACGCTACTCCTTAAGAGAAAACTCTGGAGGATTGGGAAAGTTTAAAGGAGGAGAAGGACTTATAAGAGAATATGTATTTTTAGAAAAATTGAGTGTAAGTATACTTTCTGAAAGAAGAAAACACAGTCCTTATGGACTAAAAGGAGGTAAACCAGGAGCTAAAGGAGTAAATTGGTTAATAAGAAAAGGAAGGGTTATTCCTTTACCTGGAAAAGTAAACCTTACTGTTTATCCGGGAGATAAACTTGTAATTATGACTCCTGGGGGAGGAGGTTGGGGAGAACCTTAAATATGTTTCTTTTAAGCATTGCAGGACTTGACCCTACCGGAGGAGCAGGAGTTCTCTTAGATGTAAAGGTTTTTTCTCTTTTGGGTTTAAAAGGAGGAGGAGTTCCCACTACCCTCACTTTACAGAATACCTCTGTTTTTGAAAACTGGAAACCTGTTGAACCTTTTTACCTTAAAAAGGCATTAGAATTAGTATTTTCTGACCTTGCAGTAAAAGGGATAAAAATAGGAATGATAGGAACTCCAGAAAATGCTGAAATCATAGGTTTTTTTTTAAAAAAATACAAAAAAAACTTAAAGTGGGTAGTTTTTGACCCAGTTATAAACGCTTCTTTAAATTACCCTCTTTTTACTTCGGAAGAATTTTTTTCTACTTTAAAAAAAGAACTACTTCCCTGGACAGATGTAATAACTCCTAATGTCTCTGAGGCCTTTTTTCTAAGCGAAGAACAAGTAAAAGAAAAAAAAGACTTAAAAAAAATAGCTAAAATTTTAGAAAAATTAGGTCCTAAATACATAATTATTAAAGGTTGGGAAACTTCTCTTTTTATTTTTGACTTTCTTTACACTTCAGAAGAATTTGTATTTTTAAAAAGAAAAAAAATTAATCTTCAATTTCATGGGACAGGGTGTGCTTTTTCTTCAGCTTTATTAAGTTTTCTAATAAAAAACTTTACCATAAAAGAAGCTTTCAAAAAAACTAAAAATTGGTTATACTTATATCTGCAAAAAGGGGAAAAAAGCAGGACAGGAGGAAAATTATGTCTCTTTCTGTAGAAGAAGTTTTAAAAATTGCCCATCTAGCAAGACTGGAATTAACCGAAGAAGAAGCTCTTATATATTCTTCAGAGCTTACGAAAATTCTTGATTACTTTAGCAAATTACAAAAATTAGATACTAAGGATGTTTCTCCTACATTTCATACTATTAAAACTTTTACTCCTTTCAGAGAAGACAAAGTAAAACCTTTTGAAAACATAGATGGGATTTTAAAAAACGCACCTCAAAGTTATCAGAAAATGATAGTAGTTCCAAAAGTAGTAAAAGCTCCATAAACTAATAAAGGAGAAAAAAAATAATGGCTGAAGTAGAACTTACTGACCTTACCATTCTAAAAGCTTTGGAACTTTTAGAAAATAGAAAAATTACAAGTTATGAGCTAGTAGAATTTTTTTTAGAGCAGATTAAAAAATATGACCCACTAGTTAAGGCATTTTTATATGTAGACGAAGAGGGTGTCAGAGAGGGTGCTAAAAAAGCTGATGAATTAAGAAAAAAAGGGCATAAGGGGAAACTTTTAGGTATTCCTTTAAGTATAAAAGATAATATCTGTATAAAAGGACTTCCTACAACCTGTGCTTCTAAAATTTTGCAAAATTTTATTGCTCCTTACGATGCTACGGTTATAGAAAAGTTAAAAAAAGAAGGGGCTCTTTTTTTAGGTAAGACCAATTTGGATGAATTTGCAATGGGGTCTTCTACTGAAAATTCTGGATACTTTCCTACTCGTAATCCTTGGGACTTAGAAAGAGTTCCAGGAGGTTCTTCAGGAGGTTCAGCGGTAGCTACAGCTTGTAGAATGGGTTTGGGGTCCTTAGGTTCTGACACAGGAGGTTCTATTAGACAACCAGCTGCCTTTTGTGGAGTAGTAGGATTAAAACCTACTTATGGAATGGTTTCAAGGTTCGGTTTGGTGGCTTTTGCTTCCTCTCTTGACCAAATAGGTCCTATTGGATTAAATGTAGAAGATACTGCTCTCTTACTTCAAATTATTGCAGGACACGATGAAAAAGACTCCACTTCTTTTCCTTTAGAACCTTTAGATTTTTTAAATTTTATAAAAAATAACTTAAATTCTCGTTATAAAATAGGTTTGCCAAGGGAATACTTTGAAGCAGAAATAGATCCAGAAATAACTAAAGCTTTAGAAAGTCTTATCGATCTTCTTAAAAAAAATCACGAGATTAAAACTATAAGTCTTCCTCATACAGAATATGCAGTAGCTACCTATTACATCATTGCTCCAGCTGAGGCTTCTTCAAATCTTGCTCGTTATGATGGAGTGAAATATGGATTTAGATATAAAGAAGCTAAATCTCTTATGGAAATGTATAAAAAAACTCGAGCTTATGGGTTTGGAAAAGAAGTTAAAAGAAGAATTATGTTAGGAACTTATGCACTTTCAGCAGGATATTATGATGCCTTTTATCTTAAAGCTTCTAAAGTAAGAACTTTAATTATGCAAGACTTCTTAGAAGCTTTTAAAGAAGTAGATCTTATCTTAACCCCGGTTACCCCTACTCCTCCCTTTAAATTAGGAGAAAAGATTTTTGATCCTTTGCAAATGTATCTCTCAGACATTTTTACTATTCCAGTAAATCTGGCGGGACTTCCCGGTATAAGTTTACCAATAGGTCTTACTTCAAATAACTTGCCTATAGGAGCTCAAATCATTGGCCCTCACTTTAAAGATGAGCTAGTGTTAAGTATGGCTTATCAAATAGAAAAGGAATTAAATTTAAAAATGATTCCCTCACTTTTAAGGTCATGAATACTAAAAAGGCTTTGGGAAGGGGTTTAGCAGAACTTATTCCAGAATTGGAAAAAGAGGTTCCTCTCTTTGAAACTACTCAAGAAGTTTTAAAAGTTAGTTTTTTACCTATAGAAAAAATAAAGCTTTCTTCTTTTCAGGTAAGAAAGGACTATAAAGAAGATCAGTCTTTTCAAGAACTTCTTCTTTCTATAAAAGAAAGAGGGGTTCTTCAACCTATTTTAGTAAGACCCGTGGAGAAAGAAACTTATGAGTGTGTGGCTGGAGAAAGAAGATTGAGAGCTTGTTTGAAATTAGGATTTAAAAAAATTCCGGCTATAATAAAAAAACTCTCCGATGAGGAAGTTCTTTTGGTGGCTTTGGCGGAAAATTTACAAAGAAAAAACTTAAGTCCTATAGAAGAAGCTATGGCTTATCAGGTCCTTGTAGAAAAATTTGGATATACTCAAGAAGCTGTTGCTGAAAAAGTAGGAAAAGATAGAAGCACAGTGGCTAATCTTATACGTCTTTTAAAACTTCCTTCTCTTATTCAAAAAGATATTCTAGAAGGAAACCTTACAGTAGGACACGCTAAGATTTTACTGAGTTTAAATTCTGAAAAAGACCAATTAGCTTTAAGAAATCTTATTTTAAAAAAAAATCTCTCGGTAAGAGAAACTGAAAATTATGCCAAATCTCTTTTATCCAAAAAAAAGAGCTCAGCTATAAATAAATCTTTTGACAAAAATAACGAAATCAAAAGAAAAATAAAAGTTCTAATTCAAGAACTTAGCTCTAAAATAGAAACCGAAGTAAAAGTCAAAACTCGTGCACAAAGAATTTATCTTATTTTTGAATTTAAAGACTTAAGGTGGG
Organism: Thermodesulfobacteriota bacterium; assembly: GCA_030578315.1. Taxonomy (GTDB): domain Bacteria; phylum Desulfobacterota; class Thermodesulfobacteria; order Thermodesulfobacteriales; family Thermodesulfobacteriaceae; genus Thermodesulfobacterium. Next base: position 15,250 of record JAUQQL010000035.1, read on the forward strand.
TAGAAAGTTTTATAGAAAATTTAAAATTCTCCTTAACGAAATAAGATTCTTGCTTTTTTCCAATTTACACTTTATTTTAAAAAATTTTAAAACTACTAAAATTTTAAAACTATTATCAAAACAAAATATAGAGGAGGGTAAATGCTTTTTTACGTAGCTCAAGCTTGTCCAAACTGTAAAGGAATAATTTCAGATGAAAGACTTTCTCAAGGGCTTCCCTGTGAAAAATGTTTACCTTCCGTACCTAAAGAACTTGATTTTACTTCTATTTGTCAAATTTTAAAAGAAAGAAATCTTCTTAAAGACCTTAAAGTTTACTGTGAAGTTAATGAAAAAATTGAAGTTTTTAAAGAAGTTTTTTACCAAATTTTAAACACTTATCCCTCTTCTTTACAAATTAATTGGGCTAAAAGATTTTTTTTAGGTGAGTCTTTTGCTATTGTTGCTCCTACAGGAACAGGAAAATCTACTTTTGGACTTATAATTTCTTTTTTTTCTTCTGAAAAAACTCTTATCTTAGTACCTACTAAACTCTTAGTAAAACAGACTGAAGAAAAATTATTGCTTTTTAAAGAAAAAGTAAAAGATCCCTTTTTAAAAGGTAAAAAAATTTTGAGTTATACAGGTTCTGAAAAAGAAAAACAAAAACTCCTTGAACAAGATTTTCACATCTTTATATGTACCTCTAATTTTCTTTACAAAAATTTTGAACTTTTAAAAGACATTAATTTTTCTTTTATCTTTGTAGACGATGTAGATTCTTTTTTAAAAAACAGTAAAAATGTAGACTATCTTTTCTTGCTGTTAGGCTTTTTACCTGAAGAAATAAAGCTAGCTTTAAAAAGAAACAAAGAACAAGAGGATTACGATAAACTCTCTATTGTTAAAAACAAATATCAAAAACGATTAAAACAACTTATTATCTCCTCAGCAACTTTAAAACCCAAAACTAATCGAATCTTACTTTTTAAAAATCTTTTGGGATTTGAAGTTACTCGTTTTGTTTCAACCTTAAGAAAAGTCATAGATACTTATATCGTAGAACAAAATCTTGAAGAAATAGAAGATAAAGAAAAGCTTTTTGAAGTATTTTTAAAAAAAATTGACCTCCTCTTAACCCGTATTAAAGAAAAACTTCCTAAAGGAGAAAGTATAGGAGGATTAATATTTGTAGAAGAGTCTTATGGAAAAGCTCTGGTAGAAGTAGCAACTCAATATTTGAGAAATAAAGGACACAGAGCAGTTTCTTATCTAGAAGTAAGAGAAAGCGAACTTTTAAATCTTTTAAAAGAAAAAAAGGTAGATGTAGCTATTGGTCTATGCCATCTTGGTAATCCTATTGTTAGGGGTATAGATATTCCTGAAGTTTTGAGATTAGCTATTTTTTTAGGGGTTCCTAAGCATACATTTCCTCTTTCGCAAAAGAACGGAGAATTAAGTTTGTCTCTTTCTCCTCAATATCTTTATAATCTTCTTATTTCTTTAACTTCTATTTTAGAAGACCAAGAAAAAATTACAGCTATCTCTTATATTAACTATCTCAAGAAATATTTAACTTTAAAAGAGGCACAGCTCTTTCAATACGAATCTTTATATAAAAAGGTTATGGATATAAAAGAGTTTCTAGAAAGCAAATTAAAGGAACAGAGTTTTATTGAAAAACTGGAAAGAAGTGAAGAAGTTTTTCTTCAAAGAGATAAAGAAGGAAAATACTACCTAGTAATAGGAAACGCGAGTGCTTATCTTCAAGCCTCTGGAAGAGTCTCCCGTTTAACTACTAGAGGGCTTTTATCCGGACTTTCAGTTATTTTTGTGGATTCTTTAAAAGCTTTAAATAGTTTAAAAAGGAGACTAAGGTTTTATTTAGGAGACGAGGTTCAAATAAAAGAAGTTTCCGAAGAAGAAATTCTAACTTTAGAAAAAAAAGTAAGAGAAGAAAGAGAAAAATTAATTACGGAAAAAATAGATTTTAAAAATTATTTAATTATAGTAGAATCTCCTCACAAGGCAAAAACCATTGCTAACTTTTTTGGAAAACCTTCTACGCGAAGAATAAAAAATGTATGGGTATATGAAATTCCTATGGAAAACACTCTTCTTTCAATTTGTGCTTCTATGGGACATATTCTAAATCTTTCAAGAAAAGAGGGAATTTTTGGAGTTTTAAAAAGTAATCATCATTTTTATCCTATTTTTAATACTATAAAAATACTTAAAGAAACAAACGAACAATTAATAGATGAGGAGGAACTTCCTAAAGATAAGAAAAAAGAAATATTTGATAAAGGAGAAATAATTGAAGTTTTAAGATTTTTATCTTTTTGTACAGACCAAACTTTTATTACTTCTGACCCAGATGCTGAGGGAGAAAAAATTGCTTACGATTTGTATATAAATTTAAAACCTTTTCAAGCTAATATTAAACGTCTTGAAATACACGAAGTTACTGAAAGGGCTCTGAGAAAAGCTTTAACTAATCCTCAGGAAATAAATTTAGCCAAAGTCAAAGCTCAGCTTGCTAGAAGAGTTGCAGACAGATGGGTAGGTTTTTCTCTTTCTCAACAACTATGGAAAACTTTTAAAAAGAATTATCTTTCTGCTGGAAGAGTTCAAACCCCTGTTTTAGGATGGATTATTGAAAGGGCTGAACAAGCTAAACAGTTTAAGTACAAAATTACCTTTACTCTAAATGGACAAAAATTTTCTTTAGAAGTTGAAGAAGAAACCTTAGCCAAAAAAATAATAGAAGAACTTCCTAAATTGAAACTAAAAGAATTAGATAGGATGGAAGACGAACTTACTCCTCCTCCACCTTATACTACGGATACTATATTAGAAGATGCTTTTAATTTTTACAAGTTTTCTACTAATTATACTATGGAATTACTTCAGGAATTTTTTGAATTGGGACTTATTACTTACCACCGGACTGATTCTACACGAATTTCTGAAATAGGTCGTTATCAAGTTGCTAAACCTTACATTACTCAAATGTTAGGAGAGGAATTCTTTCATCCTAGAGAATGGTTTACTGAAGGAGCCCATGAAGGAATTCGTCCCACCTACCCATGGGATCTTTCAGAAATAAAATTAAGAGTAGCTCATGGTTTAATTTCTTTTAAAAATCCTAAAAATAGCTTCAAACTTTATGATTTAATTTTTAGACGATTCATGGCTTCCCAATGTAAAAAAACTAAAGTTTTAAAAGGCGTTTTTGAATTTCAACTCCCCTCATATTCTTGGAAAGAAACTCTTATTTTAGAAGTATTAAATCCTGGATACGAGCACTTTTGGACTAAACCGCAAATTTTTAAAATTTCTTCGGAACTTTTTCCAGAAAATATTCAATTATTTAAAGTTCCCAAAGTATATCTTTACAATCAAGGAACCCTTATTCAGGAAATGAAAAAAAGAGGACTAGGAAGGCCTTCCACTTATGCAGAAATTATAAATACTCTTTTAGACAGATACTACGTATATGAACTTAAAAACGGAGGACTAGTACCTACTTCCTTAGGAAAAGAGATTTACAATTATCTTAAATCTCAGTATGGAATATATGTATCTGAAGAATTTACGAGGGAGTTAGAAAACTTTATGGACCAAGTGGAAAGAGGCGAAAAAGACTGGGATGAAATTTGTAAACGACTTTCTCCTCTTTTAAAAACATTAAAAAGTTAAAATATTTTCAAAAAAATATGTTATAATAAGATTTTGGTAATTATTAAAAAAGGATGTAAAATATAATGAAAAAGTTTAGCTGCTTAGTTCTAGGACTTATAGTAGCTTTTTTTATTTACTTTTTAGGTATAGTTACTCAAAAAAATTTTCTTCCAGACAACACTTTCCTTTTTAGTATGGTTACTTTTGTTTATTTAATCTCAAGCATTTTTTACTTATTATACGCTGTATTTAATTGGGAAAAAGCTGTTTTTATTGGTTCAGTTGTAGGGTGGGGAGGTTTTTTAGGAAATATTCTTGGAATTTTAATTAGATGGATCCAAACTCATCAAACAGGCTTTGGTTATGTACCCCTTTCCAATCTTTATGAATCATTGGTATTTTTCAGTGCCTGTATAGCTGGAATTTATCTTTTTTGGGAATTTAACCTTGAGAAAAAGTTTGTAGGGTTTTTGGTTTTTGTTTTAAGTTTTTTAATTTTAGCTTTTGCTAATTTAAAAGCTGATCCTTCTATCAAGCCTTTAATTCCTGCTTTAAAAAGCAACTGGTTAATAGCTCATGTAACTACTTGTTTCTTAGGATATGGAGCTTTTGCTATAGCTTTTGCAGTAAGTATTCTTAATCTTTTAAGTGAAAAAAATCTTTTTTTTCAAAAATTTCTTCCCGAAAAAGAATTCTTAGACAACTTCACTTATAAAAGCATTTTGTTTGGATTTTTCTGGTTAACTGTAGGAATAATTACAGGAGCTATATGGGCTGACCAGGCTTGGGGAAGTTACTGGAGCTGGGACCCTAAAGAAACCTGGTCTCTTATTACTTGGCTTATCTACGCTACTACTATTCACTTACGCTTAACCCGTGGTTGGAGCGGGAAAAAACTTTCTTGGCTTAGCGTTTTAGGTTTTCTTTCAGTATTGTTTACTTACTTTGGAGTAAACTTTTTACTTTCAGGACTGCATAGCTACGGAAATTTATCTTAAATTTAATTTTAAAATTAATTTAAAAAGAGGCAAAAATGTTAGTAAAAGACTGGATGACCAAAGAAGTTATTACTTTAGATGAAAACGAATCTATTTTAAAAGCTATGCAAATTTTGAAAGAATATCAATTTAGAAGGCTTCCTATTACAAGATATGGAAAACTTACAGGAATACTTACTGATAAAGATATTAAAGCTTATCTTCCTTCTAAAATTATTACCTGTAATTTTAAAGACTTTTTTGAAACCTTATCAGAAGTTAAGGTGCGAAATGTAATGACCAAGAATCCTATCAAAGTTAAACCTACGGACACTATAGGGTATGCTTCTGTTGTGATGTTAGAAAATAGAATTTCCGGTTTACCTGTAGTGAACGATGAAAATTATGTAGTAGGAATTATTACTCAGACTGATATATTTAAATTATTACTTCAGATGAGTGGAGTTTATCAAAGTCCATACCAGATAGGTCTTGAAGTGAATTCTTGGGATGATTCCAAAAAAGTATTAGAAATTTTTCAAAACTATTTCAGTATAGTAATAAGTTTTTTAACTTGGAAAGAATTTTGTTCTTCAAAAGATATATTTAAAATAAAAATTTTTATAAGATTCTTTTTAAAAGAAGAAAAATTTTTAAACTTACTTTTAAAAGAATTAGAAAATAGTTTTACAATTCTTTACTTTGTAAAAGAGGATTTAACAAAACTTCCTAGAAAGAAAGATATAAAAGATGAAGTAGTTTTTTTAAGCTATTGAAATTGATTTTCAGAAGTTAAAGTGGGAGCTGAAAAACTTTGAAAGGTATGAGAAGTTCCTTTCATAACACTTAGCCATATGGGACATGCGATTTTTCCTCCAGTTTCTCCTTTTCCTAAAGTTTTTTCTTTATCATATCCTACCCAAACACTACAGGTATAAAAAGGAGTATATCCAATAAACCAGGCATCCTTGTAGTCTTGAGTGGTACCAGTTTTTCCTGCTACAGGAACTCCTAGAGCTTTAGCACAAGTACCTGTTCCAGAACGGACCACTTCCTGCATAAATTCAGTCATTATATAAGCTGTCCAAGGAGAAATCACCGGTTTAGAAAATACTTCGCTTTTGTAAATCTGTTTTCCATCCATATCGTATATAGCTTCTATTGCATAGGGATAAGTCATATAACCTAATGTTGGAAAGATAGTATAAGCTCGAGCAATTTCTAAAGGTGTTACCTCATAAGTGCCTAAAGCTATACTATAATTTAGGTCTGCAGGAAAGTTAAATTCTAAAGCTTGAACTAGATTTTTAATTCTTTCTATTCCCAGTAAAAGTGCAATTCTTACTGAAACTACATTTCTTGAAAGTGCTAAAGCTTTTTTAAGATCAATAGGTCCCATGAATTTTCCGTCATAATTTTGAGGAGCCCAATCTTCACCATTGTTTGCTCCCGGAAGAACTATAGGTTCATCCGGAATTACGGCATTAGGTTCTAAAATTTTATCCTCTAAAGCTTTACTCCATATAAAGGGTTTAAAAGCTGAACCAATTTGTCTCTTTGCCAAAATAGCTCTGTTGAAGGCTGATTGAATATAGTTTTTACCTCCTATTAAAACTCTTATACCTCCATCTTTGTTGTTTAAACAGACTACAGCTATTTCTGGAAGTTCATTTCTGTTTTTAAAAAGAGTTTGTAAAGTAGTTAGTGCATTTTGGTAAGCTTTTTTGTTCCATTCTAGGTCAAGAGTGGTTTTAATTTTAAAACCTCCCTTTTCTATCAAATCTAAAGGTAAAATTTTACTTAATTGATTTTTAACCAAATCTATAAAATAAGCTGTTTCTAAAGGAATATTTACATTCTGGGGTTGTAAATTAATAGGTTGTGAAGAGTAATACTGTGCTGTCTCCCAGGTAATATATCCAACTTCTGCCATTCTTTTTAAAACATAATTTCTTCTAGCTAAAGCAAGGTCAGGGTTTTTAAGGGGGCTATATTTAGAGGGAGCTGGAGTAAGTCCTGCAATCAAAGCAGCCTCTGGTAAGGTAAGTTCCCAAACATGTTTATTAAAATAGGTTAGGGCTGCTGCTTCTACTCCATAAGCTCCTTCTCCTAAATAAATATGATTAAGATAAATAGTTAAAATTTCTTCTTTAGTTAAGTATTTTTCTATTTGCCAAGCTAAAATCATTTCCTTTAGTTTTCTGGTTAAAGTTCTTTCAGGAGACAATAAAAAGGCTCTAGTTATTTGTTGGGTGATAGTACTTCCTCCTTGGACGATTTTTCCTGCTACAAGATTTCTGTAAAGGGCTCTTAGTAAACTTAAAAAATCTATCCCTTTATGTTCAAAAAAATTAGCATCTTCAGCTGCAATGAAAGCGTTTATAACGTGGGGGGGTATTTTTTGTAAGGGTACAAAAATACGTCTTTCTTGTCCTAAAAAACCCACAATTTTTCCTTTGTTATCTAAAAGGATACTACTTTGAGGCGGATTATAGTTTTTAAGTTTAGAGATACTAGGAAGACTTATTTTAAGATATAAAAAAACTATAGCAAAAATTATGGAAACGAATAAAAAAACTAATAATACTAAAAGTCCAAAGATTTTAGCAATTGAACTCATAAAAAAATCCCGGGCACCGACCTACTCTCCCAGGCGGGTAGACCGCCCAGTACCATCGGCCCTGGAGGGCTTAACGACCGTGTTCGGAATGGGAACGGGTGTTTCCCCTCCGGTATGGGCACCCGGGAAACCTTAAATATTTATAACAAGTGAATAAGGGTATCTTTTGATATTTTAAGTTGGTCTGCAGCCAAGCCGCACGGGTGATTAGTACCAGTAGGCTCCACCCATTGCTGGGCTTCCACCTCTGGCCTATCAACCGGATGTTCTCTCCGGACCCTTCAGGAGGTGGGTTGCCCCACCCTCGGGAGGCCTTATCTTGGGGTGGGCTTCCCGCTTAGATGCTTTCAGCGGTTATCCCGTCCGCACATGGCTACCCGGCACTGCTCCTGGTGGAACAACCGGGCCACCAGAGGTGCGTCCACTCCGGTCCTCTCGTACTAGGAGCAGCTCCCCTCAAGCCTCCTGCGCCCGCGGTGGATAGGGACCGAACTGTCTCACGACGTTCTGAACCCAGCTCACGTACCCCTTTAACGGGCGAACAGCCCGACCCTTGGGACCTTCTCCAGCCCC
>JAUQQL010000036.1 GCA_030578315.1 Thermodesulfobacteriota bacterium
TAAAAAGTTTTCGTTTATATTCTCTATTATATAGCAAAAAATATCAAAAAAATCAACCTTTATCAGAAGAAGTATTAAGATTTTAAGTTAATAAAAATTTTTAATAAAAATTTTTCAAAGTAAAAAAAGAAGTACATATCTTTTTAAATTGAAAATATTGAGACTAGAGTAAATATTGAAAAAGACATGACCTTTTTTATTTTTTTGATTAATTTTTAGAAAAGATTAATAAAATTAAAAAAAAATGGAGATGAGGGGATTTGAACCCCCGACCTCCGGAGTGCGATTCCGGCGCTCTCCCACTGAGCTACATCCCCAAAACTTTAAACCATCTAAAACAAATTTATTGAGTAGCTAATTTTTGTTTAAATTTTTCTAACTTCTGGAATAATTTAGAAATCTTATTTCCAGCCCTTTTCCAGTGAAAAATTCCTTTACTTACACCTTTATGAAGCAAACTTTGAGCTACTCTCAGCTGAGTTTCTGCTTTCTCTAAATTTCCACTTTCTAAATAATTTAAAAACTTTTTGATCTCCGTTTTAACTCTACTTTTAAAGGCTTTATTTCTTAATCTTCTTTTTTCACTCTGTCTCAAAGCTTTTTTAGCAGACTTGTGATGCGGCACAAAACTTCCCTCCTTTTTCTTTTTGCTTACAATTTATAGATAAATTTAATTTTGTCAAGCAATTTTAAAAAATGAGACTTTTGATTTAAGCACCACTTAATTTTCTTAACCTTGATGTTTGAAAAATATTATTTTATAATATGGGCTTATAAATTTTGGAAGAAAAAAAGGGGTTTATCATGAAAAAAACTCCACCTTTGACTCTTACAGAAAAAATTTTAGCTTACAAACTTGGTGTCCCCAAAGTTGAACCAGGCGAGTTAGTGGAGGTACCGGTAGATCTGACCCTTGCTAACGATATTACAGCTCCTTTAGCTATAAAAATATTTGAAGAGACTGGAATTAATAGGCTTTTTAATCCTGAAAAAGTAGTTTTGGTTATGGACCATTTCACACCTAATAAAGATATAAAAAGTGCGGAACAGGTGCGGGTATGTAGGGAATTTGCTAAAAAGTATGGAATTACTCATTACTATGAAGGAGGAAATTGTGGTATAGAACATGTTTTATTACCAGAACTGGGACTGACCTTTCCTGGAGATATTATCATAGGGGCTGATAGTCATACTTGTACTTATGGAGCTGTTTCCGCTTTTGCTACGGGAGTCGGTTCTACTGACTTAGCTGGAGCTTGGATCACTGGTAAAACTTGGTTTAAAGTTCCTGAAACCGTTAGATTTATATATTATGGTAAGTTAAAACCTTGGGTTACTGGAAAAGATCTTATCCTTTACACTATAGGAGATATAGGAGTTGACGGAGCCCTTTACAAAGCTATAGAATTTAGTGGAGAAACAATAAGCCAACTCTCCATGGCAGACCGTTTCACCATGGCTAACATGGCTATAGAGGCAGGAGCTAAAGTTGGGCTTTTTGAAGTAGATAAAAAAACTGTAGCCTTTTTAAAAAAAAATAATCCTTATAGAGAAATTTTAATTTTTAAACCAGACTGTAAAGCTAATTATTCTGAAACAAAAGAATACGATGTTTCTAAAATTGACCTAGTTGTAGCTTTACCTCATCTTCCTTCTCAAGTAAAATTAGTAAAGGAACTTTCTCAGAAAATTTTTATAGACCAAGTAGTTATCGGGTCTTGTACTAATGGAAGATTTGAAGACTTAGCAATAGCAGCTAAGATCTTAAAGGGAAAGAAAGTAAATCCTAATGTAAGATGTATTATAATTCCAGCAACTCCTAAGATATACAAACAAGCTTTGAAAAAAGGTTATATAGAAATTTTTCTTGAGGCAGGTGCTGTTATATCACCTCCTACTTGTGGACCTTGTTTAGGAGGACATATGGGAATATTAGCCAAGGGAGAAAAGGCTGTAGCTACTACTAATAGAAACTTTGTAGGAAGAATGGGACATCCTGAAAGTGAGGTATATTTAGCTGGACCAGCTGTAGCTGCTGCAAGTGCAGTGTTAGGATATATTGGAGTTCCTGAAGAACTAAATTTAAAAGCAGAATAGAAAGGAGATAACTATGAAAAAAATAAGAGGTAAAGTTTGGAAGTTTGGAGATAATGTTGATACAGATGTGATTATACCTGCTCGTTATTTAAATACTACCGAACCAGAAGAGCTTGGTAAACATTGTATGGAAGATTTGGACCCTGAGTTTTCTAAAAAGATATCTAAAGGAGATATTATAGTGGCTGGCAAAAACTTTGGATGTGGTTCTTCTAGAGAACATGCTCCTATAGCTATTAAAGCTTGTGGTATTTCTTGTGTTATAGCAGAATCTTTTGCTCGTATCTTTTATCGTAATGCGTTTAATACTGGGCTTTTAATTTTAGAAAGTCAAGAAGTAGCTTCTGAAGCTGAAGAAGGAGACGAACTTGAAATTTATCCTGAAGAAGGAAAAATTATTAATCTTACAAAAAATAAAACCTACCAAACTAAGCCTATCCCTCCTTTTATGAAAGCTATTTTAGATGACGGGGGTTTAATTTCTCACATTTTGAAAAAATATAAAAAAGCTGATTAATCTTTTGGGTAAAGTTTTTTATGTACTTAAAAGATAAGTGTAATTTTTTTACTCTTTGGGAAATCGTTAAAACCTTAAGAGGAGAAAAAGGATGCCCCTGGGACAAGAAACAAACTCCAGAAACTTTAAAAAAGTATCTTTTAGAAGAAACTTACGAAGTTTTAGAAGCTATAGAGAAAGGAGAACCTGAGGAAATCAAAGAAGAACTTGGAGATCTTCTTTTTATAGTGCTTTTTATAATTTATCTTTATCATGAAAAAGGCACTTTTAAGTTAGAAGACCTACTTTATTTTACTACCTGTAAGATGATAAGAAGACATCCCCATGTATTTGGAGAAGAAAAAACAAAGTCTGCAGAAGAAGTAATAACTAGCTGGCAAAAAATAAAGGAAAAAGAAGGAAAAGTAAGTTCTGTACTAGGAAATATTCCCAAAAGCTTACCGGCTCTTCAGAGAGCTTATAGGATAGGCGAAAAAGCAGGAAGAGTTGGTTTTGACTGGAGAAAACCAGAAGAAGTCTTAGAAAAATTGGAAGAAGAACTTGAAGAAATAAAAGAACTTTTAAAAATCGGAAAAGAAGAAAAATTGAAAGAAGAAATAGGAGACTTACTTTTTACCATAGCTAATTTTTCACGAAAGCTTAATTTAAATCCTGAAGAAGCCTTAAAGTTAGCCTTAGATAAATTTGAAAGAAGATTTCAATCCCTAGAACATGAAATAAAAAAAAGACATTTAAATTGGGAAAATCTCACTATAGAAGAACTAGACCAAATTTGGGAAGAAATTAAGTCTAAAGAAGATTTATGACTTCTTCGGTAATAAAAGTAGAAAATTTAAGTTTTTATTACAAAAATCAATCTATTTTAAAGGACATAAACTTAGAAGTTAAAAAGGGGGATTTTTTAGCCCTAATGGGTCCTAATGGAGGAGGAAAAAGTACTCTTATAAGATGTATTCTAGGCTTTTTAAAGCCTCAGAAAGGAAAAATTTGGTTATGGCAGCAAAAAAATTCTCATTTTAAGGAATGGTTCAAAATTGGATATGTTCCTCAAAGAGCAGGAAATTTAATAGACCACTTGACTCCTCTCAGTGTAAAAGAATTTATTTGTCTTCCAGTAAATTGGTATAAAAAAAATATTAACTACAAAAATCTCGAACTTTTGGTTGAAAAATTTGGAATGAAAAATTTACTTAATAAAAAAATAGGAGAACTTTCCTATGGACAGCTTCAAAGGGCATACATTATAAGAGCTCTTATTCTTGAACCTGAACTTTTAATCTTAGATGAACCCTCCATAGGACTAGATTTTTTTACCCAGGAAGTTTTTTATCAAATTTTAGGAGAATTTCATCAGCGTGGTTTAACTATTATTTTAATTACTCATGAAACTTGGCTTTTAACAAAGTGGATAAACAAAGTAGCTTGTCTTAATCAAAAACTTTTTTTTCACGGAGACCACGAAAGTTTTTGTATTTTCGCTAAAAAACCCGAATTTTTTTCAGCCTACCACCAAATTGAACATACTCACTGGTAAAAGAATTATGGAACTCTTAAAAACTTCTTTAGAATTAGTAAAGTGGGGTATTTTTTCTGGAACATTTTTAGGAATTTCAATAGCTTTTACCGGACCTTTTTTGGTTTTGAGAAAAAATGCTCTTTTTCCTCATTCTTTAACTCATATACTTTTTTTAGCTCTTATGATAATTTCAGTAATTACTCAGGTTCTACCAGACTTTTGTTATTATCCCTTGATTATTCTCTTAACTTTGCTTACGGTATTTATAATGTGGAATTTTAAAAAACTTTTACTTTTTTATGAGGACACCACAACTTCTATTATTACTCACTTAGCTTTAGCTTTAGCTTTAGTAATTGCAGCTAAAAGTTTCCAGTACGATACTCGTCTTTTTTCTTATCTTTTTGGAAGTCTTCTTACTGTAACTTTTAAAGATGTTTGTGAAAGTTTGATTATTTTAATATTAACTTTTATTTTTTACTTTAGATTTAAAGAAATTTGGATTACACAAGTAATAGACTTAGAAGTACCAGGAATAGACTTTAAATGGGGAAACCTTTTTTTTCTTTTACTTATCACTTTACAAACTTTGATAGGTATAAAAATCTTAGGAATTCTCTTAATTTCAAGTTTTTTCATTTTCTCCTCAGCAGTAGCCTTAAGAATAACAAATTCTTTTAGAAGTGTAGTTATTATTACTGCTTTTTTAAATTTTTTAGCCTTGCTGGGAGGTCTTTTAATTTCTTTTATTTGGGATATTCCTTATTCTGCAAGTACAGTTATTTTTATGAGCATTTACTTTTTTGTTTTACTATTGTTAGATATATTTAAAAAAACAAGGTCTAAAGAAAACTCAATATGAAACTTATAGACAGTCATGCTCATCTAAACTTTCCAGAGTTTAAAAAGGATTTAGAAGAAGTTATAAAAAGGGCTAAAGAAAAGGGAATAGTACATACTATAGTTGTAGGTATTAATTCTAAAACTAATCAAAAAGCCTTAGAATTACAAGAAGCCTATCCAGATTTTGTAAGTGCAACCATAGGCTTTCATCCTCATGAAGTAAAAAAGATTACTTCAACAGAATACGAAAATTTAGAAAAAAACTTAAACTTGGCATGTGCTTTAGGAGAGATTGGACTTGATTGGGTTAAGGAGTATTCTCCAAAAGAGATACAAATTAAACATTTAGAATTTCAGTTATATTTAGCTAAAAAACATAACAAACCTGTAGTTCTTCATTTGAGAGGAGAAGAAGAAACTTTTTGGGAGTATGTTATAAGTATTTTAAAAAACTATTCAGATTTGAAATTTTTGTTTCACTGTTATACTTTTAATAAAACAGTCGCCAAAAAAATTTGCGACTTAGGAGGTTTAATTTCTATACCTGGAGTAGTAACTTTTGATAAAGCTTTAGAATTAAAAGAAGCTGTAAAGTATATCCCCTTAGATGTGCTTTTAGTTGAAACAGATTGTCCCTTTTTAGCTCCTCATCCTATGAGAGGAAAAAGAAACGAACCTTCCTTTTTGGTTTATACGGTAAAAAAAATAGCTGAGTTAAAGGGTATGAATTTAGAAGAAGTATCAGAAAAAACTTTTAATAATACAGTAAAGTTTTTTAAGTTAGAAAAAAAATTATTTAATGTAGAGTAAAAATAGGAGGTTTTTTAAAAAATGAAACTTAAAAGGACTATATACATTGGAGAACTCAACAAATTGTTTATAGGAAAGGAAGTTGTTGTTTCTGGATGGGTTTTAAGAAGAAGGGATCATGGAGGTGTTATTTTTATAGATTTAAGAGACAGGACTGGCCTTTTACAAGTAGTATTTGAAGAAAGTATAGACCCTAAAATTCACGAATTAGCTGACGAAATAAGAATAGAATATGTTATCAGTGTAAAAGGGAAGATAAGAAAAAGACCTCCTGGAATGGAAAATCCTAAAATTTCTACAGGAGAAATCGAATTAGTTGCAGAAGATGTAGAAATTTTAAATACTTCCAAAGTGCCTCCTTTTAGTTTAGATGAGGATACTTCTGAAGTTTCTGAAGCTTTAAGGTTTAAGTATAGATATTTAGATATGAGGGCTGTTGACGGTCTTAAGCCTTTCATTTTTAGGCATAGGGTAAATAAAAGTATCAGAGAGTTTTTAGATAAAAAAGGATTTCTGGAAATAGAAACTCCATTTCTTACTAAGAGTACTCCTGAAGGAGCGAGAGATTATTTAGTTCCAAGTAGACTTTATCCTGGAAAATTTTATGCCTTGCCTCAGTCTCCTCAACTTTTTAAACAGATTCTTATGATAGCAGGAGTTGACAGGTATTATCAGATTGTGAGATGTTTTAGAGATGAAGACTTAAGAGCTGACCGTCAGCCTGAGTTTACTCAATTGGACTTGGAAATGTCTTTTGTAGAAGAAGAAGATATTATGAAAGTAGTAGAAGAACTTTTAGTATATCTTTTTGAAGAAACTTTGGGAATAACTTTAAGTACGCCATTTCCTAAAATTTCTTATCGGGAGGCGATAGAGAATTACGGAACCGATAGACCCGATTTAAGATTTGACTTAAAATTAAAAAACATTTCTTCTTTAGCTGAACATACTTCTTTTCAGGTTTTTAGGATGGCTTTAAAGCATGGTGGAATAGTTAAAGGAATTAAGGTTCCTTCAACTTTTTCTCGTAAGGAGCTTGAAGAACTTACTAAACTTTCTCAAGAATTAGGAGCTAAAGGATTAGCTTGGATAAAGTATAATAAAAATGCCTCTTCTTTACAAGAAAAATGGAGTTCTCCCATAGTGAAATTTTTTGAAACTTCGATTTTAGAAAAATTAGAAGAAATTTTTAATTTAGAAGAAGAAAGTGCTACTTTATTTTTTTTGGCGGATGAAGAAAAAGTAGTTAATTCGGTTTTTGCTGAGTTGAGGAAACACTTTGCACAGCGGTTAAATTTAATTCCCGAAAATACTTTTAATTTTGTGTGGATAGTTGATTTTCCTCTGTTAGAATGGGATGAAAAGGAGGAGCGTTTAGTTGCAGTTCATCATCCTTTTACTCATCCGAAAGAAGAAGATTTAGAGCTTTTGGAAAAAGACCCTTTAAAGGTGCGTTCAAAAGCTTATGATATCGTTTTAAATGGTGTTGAAATTGGAGGAGGAAGTATTCGTATTCATAAAAGGGAGCTTCAAGAAAGGATTTTTAAAATTCTCAATATTTCTCCTTTTGAAGCAGAGGAAAAATTTGGTTTTTTGCTTACTGCTTTGGAATATGGAGCTCCTCCTCATGGAGGAATTGCTTTTGGGCTTGACCGTTTAATTATGCTTATGCTTGGTAAAAAAAGTATTAGAGATGTGATCGCTTTTCCAAAAACTCAAAAAGCTCAGTGTTTGCTTACAGGAGCGCCTTCTGAAGTAAAAATTGAACAGATTTTAGAACTTCACTTACTTCCAGGTTGGGAAAGAAAGGCGGTTGCCAAATGAAAAATAAAGAAGTAGCAGAGGTTTTTTATAAAGTAGCTTCTCTTTTGGAAATAAAAGGAGAAAATCCCTATCGCATTAGAGCTTATCAAAAAGCTGCTCAAACTATAGAAGCCTTAACTAAAGACTTAGAAGAATTAGCTAAAAGAGGGGAATTAGAAAAATTGCCCGGCATAGGTAAGGACTTAGCAGGAAAAATTCAAGAAATTCTTAAAACAGGTACTTTATCTATTTACGAACAACTAAAAAAAGAAATTCCATCAGGCTTACTTAATTTTTTAGAAATTCCAAGCTTAGGACCTAAAAAAGTCAAAGTTCTTTATGAAAAATTAGGAATTACTACTTTAGAAGAACTTGAAAAAGCTTGCTTAGAACATAAAATTTCCAGACTGCCTGGTTTTGGATGGAAAACGGAAGAAAACATTCTTAAAGGAATAAAGTTGTTTAAAGAAAAGTTAGGAAGAAGACCTTTGGGTGAAGTTCTTCCGGTAGCAGAAGAAATAGTAAAAATTCTTGGGCAAGAGGAAGTAATAGAAAAAATTGCCGTAGCTGGAAGTATAAGAAGAAAAAAAGAGACCGTAAAAGACATAGACCTTTTGATAACTTCTTCTGCTCCTGAAAAAGTGATGAAAAAAGTTACGGAGCTACCATTGGTTGAAGAAGTTATAGTTTTTGGTGAAACCAAAACCAGTGTAAGGTTAAGAATGGGTATTCAGATGGATATAAGAGTTGTTGATTCCGACTCCTGGGGAGCTGCTCTGGCTTATTTTACTGGGTCAAAAGCTCACAACATTAGAGTTAGAGAACTAGCTTTAGAAAAAGGACTTAAAATTAATGAATATGGAGTTTTTAAAGGAGAGGTTAAGATAGCTGGAAAAACAGAAGAAGAAGTATACACCTCTGTCGGACTACCTTTTATTCCTCCGGAGATAAGAGAGGATTGGGGAGAAATAGAAGCAGCTTTACAAGGAAAACTTCCTGAATTAGTTGACTACAAAGAAATTAAGGGAGATGGACATGTTCACTCTAAATATAGCGATGGTACTGCAAGTTTAGAAGAAATTCTAATGAAAGCAGAAAAAATGGGACTTTCTTGGGTTGCAGTTTGTGACCACTCTCAGGGATTAAAAGTAGCAGGCGGAGTACCTATAGAAGAACTTTTTAAAAAGAAAAAACAAATTGAGGAATTAAACAAACGCTCGCCTAGAGTAAAACTTATTTTTGGGGCAGAAGTTGATATTCTTTCTGATGGAACTTTAGACTATCCAGACGAAGTTTTAAAAGAGATAGACTTGGTAATTGCTGCTATCCACACTGGATTTCAACAAGATGAGAAACAAATTACTCACCGGATCGTTTCAGCTTTAAAACACCCTTTAGTACATGCTCTTTCTCACCCTACAGGAAGAGTTATAGGAGAAAGAGAACCTTATGCTGTAAATTTACAAGAAGTTTTTGAAGTAGCTTCACGGTATGGTAAGGCTTTAGAAATTAATGCTTATTATAAAAGGCTAGATTTAAATGACATAAATACCCGAGCTGCTAAAGAAAGAGGAATACCTTTACTTATAGGCACAGATGCTCACTTTATAGACCAAATGGAGTATCTTCACTTAGGAGTTTCTGTAGCGAGAAGAGCTTGGTGCGAAAAAAAAGATATTTTAAATACTTTAAGTTACGAAGAGTTTTTAAGTTGGTTAAAAAAAGTAAGAAATAAATAAAACAAAGTTGGAATTTTTAGAATTAAAAAAAGTTCAAACTCACAATCTTAAAAACTTTAATTTGACAATTCCTCTTTATAATTTGGTTGTAATTACAGGTCCTTCAGGGGCTGGAAAAAGTTCTTTAGCTTTTAATACTATTGCAGAAGAGGGTAAAAAACGACTTCTCCAAATACTTAACGTCCATAAAGGAATAAATTTAAATAACTTTGAAAATAAAGCACAGATTACTTCAAGTTTTCCTCCAGTAATCGCCCTTCCTCAAGGAATTAGAAACTGGTTTCCTTATAAAACAGTGAGAGAATTTTTACTTTTAGATTCTTTTTTTGCTTTTTTCTTTGCTGAGGAAGGAGAATTTAAATGTCCACATTGCAATAGATTTTCTAAAGTTTCATCTTTAAACCATCTTTACAGTTGGTATCAAACTTTAAAGGAAGGAACTAAATTTTACTTTCTTTTACCCATGAATATTTCTTCTAAAGGTATAGAATATTTAATTTCTCAAGGATGGAGTAAATTTATCATAGATGGTAAAGAGGTTGACCTTTCAGAAGAAGCAATTCCTTCTTCTTTTAAAGAAGTTTATCTTGTTTTAGACCGTTTGGTTAAAGAAGCAAAAACCTTTGAAAGACTTTTAGAAGATGTAAGACAAAGTACAAACTTAAGCAAAGGAAAGGTAGTATTAAAGCTTTTAGAAGACAAGTATTATTTTTTTAATTTTAAGCCTTATTGTATTTATTGTGAGGGTGAGCTTATAACTTACTGGCTTGCTTGTCCTTTTTGTAAAGGTTTAGGTTATAAAGAAAAAAAACCATGTTCTCATTGTGAAGGATTAAAATTACATCCTAAAGTTTTGGAAAGTAAACTTTGGGGAGTTACAGTTAAGGAAATTTTAAACTTTTCCTTAAAAGAGTTGGCCAATTTTTTAAAAGAGCTTTTTCTGGATGAAAATTTTAAAAAAAGAATTTTAGATAAATTTAACCTAGTGTTTGAACTAGGTTTAGAAAATTTAAATGTTTCTCAGCCTGTATTTAAACTTTCTTTAGGAGAAAAAAAACTTCTGGAACTTTTATTTATTTTTAGCTTAGACTTAAATTACTGTTTGTATATTCTGGATGAACCATCTCTTGGATTAGACTTAGAAAAAAGAATTAAAATTTTAAAGCTTTTAAAAAAAATTATAGCTAACCAAAATTCGGTAATTTTAGTTGAGCATGATCCTTTTTTGATTTCTCATGCTGACTTTGTAATTGAGCTAGGACCGGAGGGAGGAGACAAAGGAGGGTATTTAATTAAAGCAGGGAGGGTTTCAGATTTTTTAAATGACTGTTTAACTCTTACAGGAACTTATTTGAGTGGAAAAAAAAGAATAATTTCTCCTTTTAAAATTGAAAGATCTGAGAAAGTTTCTTTAAAACTAGGAACCCAAAAGATTGAGTTATTAAAAGGGAGCATTAATCTGATCTACGGAAAGGTAGGAAGTGGGAAAACAGAAATATTTAAAAATCTAGCCGAAGTTCTTAAAAATCAAGGAAAGGAATTAATAATAGTAGAAAATGAAAGTTATTACAAAAGAAAAGAAGAGTTAGTAATTACTTATACAGGAATATGGCAAGAGCTACGAGAAATTTTGGTACAGTTACCTTTTGCCAAAATTAAAGGTTTTACCAAAAATCATTTTAGTTTCTTTACTAAAGAGGGGAGTTGTAAAGGTTGTAAAGGAAAAGGTCAAAAAATTTGGGAAGAAGAAGATTTTAGTTTTAAGGTAATCTGCGAGGAGTGTTTAGGAAAAAGATTAAATTCTGAAGTTTTAAGTTTAGAATATAAAGGTTTTAAACTAGCAGAAATTTTAGATTTTTCTGTTAAAGAGGCTTTAGAAGTTTTTAGTTCGGTTTATAAAGTTAGAAAAAAGCTAGAACTAGCAAACGATCTAGGTTTATCTTACTTAAGACTGAGCCAGGAACTTCAAAGTCTATCAGGAGGGGAATTTGCAAGGCTTTCAGTAGTAAGGGAGTTATCCAAAAAAGAAAATATAGAATATCTTTTTCTTTCTTTTCCCTTACAAGGATTACATTTAAAAGATGTGGAAGCTCTGATAAAATGGTTAGAAAATGTTTTAAAAATGGGTATTACAATTGTTATTTTAGAGGTTAATCCTTTAGTTTTTTTTATTGCTCATTGGATGTTAAGTGTTGATAAAGGTCAAATTAAATTTCAAGGACAACCTAAAAAATGGTTAAATACTCTTAAAATTGAAAAAAAAGAAAAAATTACAGAATTTTATGGAAAATTTTTTAATATCTTTAAAAATTAAAAAACTAATAAATTTAAAATTGGGCTTGACAAAATAAAAGAAGTTTTGTAATTAATAATAAAAATTTTTGACCTTCAAAGGGGGTGTATAATGAGTAGTTTTTCTGAGACATTAAAAGATTTTTATCAACAAACTATGAAGTCTAACTGGAGTCCAGTAGTGGGTGGAATTATTATTGCTTTTTTAGCGGTTCTTTTGGAGGCTTGGTATAGACCCTGGGGAATTGTTGGTGGTATAAGAAACTGGGGAGAATGGTTTTGGTACGCTATTGGGGTTATAGACGAAAAACCTCCTCATCCAATTTGGTTTTCGTCCTCAGTTTTAAACTTAGGATTTTTGTTGGGAGCTTTTATTTCAGCAACTTTAGCTTCGGAATTTGGATTAAGAATTCCGCCTCCCTTAGAAATTATTAAAGGAATTATTGCTGGGACTTTAATGGGAATAGGAGCAGGTCTTGCTCAGGGATGTAATATTGGTGGTTGGTATATGGCTTTAGGGAATCTTTCAGGAAGTGGAATTATTATGATGATAGGTTTAATTATAGGGGTATTTATTGGTGTTAAGTATCTTCTTTGGGAAATTGAACATCTATCTTCTTCTGGAGGAAGAGAAATAGGTTTTGGAAAACTAAATCCTATTTTGGGAATAATTGCTTTAATTATACTGATTTTAGGAACCTACGGTTATTTTAAAAGCGAACATGAAGACGGGGCGATCTTAGGGGGTTGTTTTATTCTTACAGCAGGTATTGGTTATGCTATGCACAGAAGCAGACTTTGTATAGTAAATAGTTTTAGAGAGCCTTTTCTATCGGGAGAGGCTCGTATGGCTCGTGGAGTAGCTTTAAGTATTATTTTAGTAACTCTAGGAATTACTATTTTAAAAATGGCTGAAATAAAGGACGAAATGATGTATGTAACTCCTACTTTTGGACTGGGAGCTTTTTTGGGAGGTATTATTTTTGGAGCTGCTATGGTAGTGGCAGGAGGATGCGGTTCTGGTTCTCTTTGGAGGGTTGCCGAAGGTCAACTTAAACTTTGGATAGTACTTCTTTGCTTTTCCATTAGTAATGCAATTTTTAGACACTACTTAGATAATGTTTGGGAAGTTTGGGATAAAGGTTATCTTGGGAAAGAAGTCTTTTTACCTCACTACTTCGGATATGGAATAAGTTTTATTATTATTGCTTTAATTATACTAATATGGTATCTTTTAGTGGATTGGAATGAGAAAAGCGAAAAATTTGTTATTGGAATTTAGAACAAAAACACCAAAAGGAGGGTAAGAGATGACAGAAATTAAAGCAGATCAGGTTTTGGATTGTAAAGGTTTGTCCTGTCCCATGCCCATGCTTAAGATTAAAAAAGCCTTTAAAGATTTAAAATCTGGTCAAGTTTTGGAGGTGTGGGGAACAGACCCGGGGACTAAAAATGAAATTTCTGAGTGGTGTAAAAAGGAAGGACATGAACTTTTAGCTGTAGTAGAGGAAACTGGTTATACTAAATATTTTATTAAGAAAAAATAAGAACTGGTATTTATATAAAGGAGGTTAAAATATGGCCAAAGACCCTGATAAACTTGGAATTTTTGTAACCTCTCCTGTTCATATGGACCATTTAGTAAAAATAGTAGAGGCAGTTTACAGAAAAGGAAAAAAAGTGAAAATTTTTTTTACTTATAAAGCAACTCATTTAGTTTTTCATCCCGATTTTAAAAAACTTAAAGATATGGTTCCAGAAGAAGATTTTGCAATTTGCATAGCAGCTTATGCTTGCGAAGGTTATGACCCAGAACATGATAATCCTGCCAATTTGACTCCTAAACAAATGAGAACTCAAGCTTTTCACGGAGAGCTTATTGAAGAGTGTGGAAAATACTTTGTTTTGTAAATTTTTAGAAAGGAGGCAGGAAGATGAGTCATAAAGTTTGTTTTCTTATTGGAAATAGAGTATACATTTCAGATGGTATGCGTTCGGCTTTAGGATTAGGGGTAGAAAATATGTACGCTTACACTTACATATTTTATCAAAAAATGCCTGCTAAAACTCCTTATTTAGAAGAAAATCTTTACTGGATTCGCGATCTAGAAGGAGAAGTGTATGCCGTTACTGAAACCATGGATGAAGAAACCAAAAAGTTTAACTTACAAGATTGGGAACTTGCAGAAGCCTCTATAGAGGATGTGGTAGAAAGAATCAGAGAATGCGATTTAGTAGTTGGCTATGGGCTTCCACCTCAAATTATTCAAACTCCACCTCAGTGTGCTTAAAAGTAAAAAAGTTAAATAGGAGGCCTGTTATGAAAATTCTTTGTGTGTACAGACATAAAGCCAGTAAAGAAAATCCTGAAATAAAAAAAATTATAGAACTTCTTAAACAAAAAGGTGATGAAATAATTGAGTTTGACCTTTTTTCGGCTCAAAATGATAGTGATTATGATAAACTTATAGACCTGATCTGGGAAGCAGATAAAACCATCTCTTGGTGGTAAAAGTATTAAAGGAAGGGGATTTTTTCTCCCTTCCGTTATTTATTCTAATTTATTTGCAACATTCTTAGAGAAAAAAAACGATCTTAAATAGTCTAAATAAAGAGAGTTAAATCTATCTCAACTGGAAATAACGCTTTATTAAATTCTTGTTGAAATTTTTCAAATAAAATTTCTGAATCTAGACATATTTTTTTTGAACAAATTTTTGGAAAACAGGGACTACAAGGTAAGTTTAAAGTTATTATTTTATAATTTATTCCTATGGGTTTCCAAACTAAAGGATCTGTAGGGCCAAAAAATACATAGGAGGGAATTCCTAGGTAGCAAGCCAAGTGTGAAATACCGCTATCTACTCCTACAAAAGCTTTAGCCTTTTTAAGCTGATAAGCAATTTCTAAAGGGTCAAAGGACTCCCAATAATTTTCAACCTTATTTTTTAGCCAAGTATCTGCTTCTCCTACTAAATAAATAGTTTTAAATCCTAAACTTTTTAAAAATTTTTCAATTTTTAAAAATAATTCTAAAGGAGGATTTTTCTTTTGAGAACCGCTTGAAGGATGAAGCACAATTTTGTCTTGTAAAATATTGAAAGTAGGTTCTTTCATTAAAGGAAGTTTTAAAGAAAAAGTTTCTTCTTTTAAGTTTAAGAGTTCTAAATAATAATCTACTATCCATTTTCTCTCAAAAGGAAATGGAGGCAAACCTTTTTGAGTATAAGAAAAAATAATTTTTTGTTTAAAATTACGATTCAAAAGGGTAGGGTAGAATTCCGAGTAAACTTCGTCTATCCAATTAACTTCTTTAGCTATTTTAAAATATTCAGTGTTTCCTACAGCTATTATATAATTGTTTCTTTTTTTAAGAATTTCTAAAACAGGAAAAGTTAAAAGTGTATCTCCTAATCCTCCTCTTCTATAAAAAAGAATCATTTACTACTTTTAGCTAAGAATTTAAAACTCAGATAAATGAGTTTGAACGAATTCGTCTATATACTTTTGAGTAACGATATCGTCGTATAAAGCTATATCAAGCTGTTTAGTATAAACTGTTAGTTTTCCTAAAATTTCTAAAATTTTAAGAATATGATTATCTTCGTATTTAGTTAATCTTGCTTCAATTACATCTTCACTTAAGTTTACACAAAAACCTAATTTTGTAAGAATTTTTTCAAAAATTAAAAGTCTTCTTTGTCTTCTTGAAAGTTCTGCTCCACCTCCTTTAAAGAAAAATTTTATATAATTGTCATTAATATCTTCTCCTATATAAGCTTCTATGGTAGAAAAATGATAACCCATTCTTATGTTAAAATTCATATAATTTCTAGCTATTATACAAAAACTTTCTTCTCCTATTTTTAAAAGTTCTTCCTCCGGGGTTACTATAGTAGTGAAGATCAATCCTAAAAAACCTTGAGGGTCAATTGGAGGTGTTTCTGGCCATTTGATACTTACCATACCTTTTAGAATAGCTAAAAAAGGTTTAGATTGAATGTCTTCTAGAGAAATAACTTTTTTAACATTTTCTTTAAGACCATCTTCTATGTCTAGTATTAAAATCTTAAGAGGAATATTAATTCTTAAAACCGCTGGTTCAAGGTCTTTAGCATGATATTCTTTTCCCAAAGTAAAAAGTTCGTTCATAGCCATTTCATGAGCAAAACGTGTAATATCATGAATAGTTTTACAGTTTTCTAGTTTAAAATTTGATCGAGAAGGATGAATTATATTAAGTGGGGTAATATATTTTAAAATTTCAACTAGTGTTTGATATAGCTCTGTTTTTTTAAAAGTTATTTCTTTTAGTTTTTGATATTTTTCTAAAAGTTCAATTACTTTACCTTCATAAATTATTCCATTTATAGCATCAACTGTAACTTCCTGTCCGTCTTGTAAAACTTTTGTAGCTATTTTAGTTGCAACTATCATTGGAACTTGATATTCTCTTGCAATAGATGCCATATGTCCTGTAGCACTTCCTATATCAGTTACTACTGCTGAAGCTTTATCCATAACTACTGCATATTGGGGTCTGGTGTGGCGGGAAACCAAAACATCTCCTTTTTGAAGTTCTGAAAGACTTTTTTTCTCAGTTAGTATAAAAACTTTTCCAAAACCTATACCTTTAGAGGCTATCACCCCTTCTTTAAGTAAAACTTTATAGCCTTCAACTTTAAAGTTAAGTAATTTTTCTAATTCTAAGTTTTCTCTCATTTTCAAGTATCTAGTCTGTAAAAAAACCAGATTCCCATCTTTGTCTATACTCCACTCAATATCTCTTGGGCTTTGATAATGTTTTTCAATTAATAATGCTTTTTCTGCTAGTTCCATAATCTCTTTTTCCGACAAAATAATACTATCTTCAAGATGTTTTGTTCTTATTTCCAAGATCTTTAAAGGACTTTTTTTAACTAAATAGCAATCTGCACTTACTAAACCTGAAACCAAGGTATTTCCTAACCCTTTTACTGCTGAAATTAACATATAGTCTGAGGTCGGATTATTAGGGTCAACTGTATAAATTACTCCACTGGCTTTAGCTTTAACCATACACAATACACCTACAGCCATAGCTAAAGAATGTTGAGGAAATCCTTTAGTTTTATAAGCAAAAAAAGCTTGTGGGTTAAACAAACTGGCCAACACCCTTTTATATCTATCTAAAATGTCTTCTTCAGAAACTTCAAGAAAGGAACTAAACTGCCCTCCGAAGGTAAATTCTGTATCTTCTAATATAGCACTACTTCTTACAGCCACTTTGCATTTATAACCCACTTTTGTGGAAAGAGTTTGATAAGCTTTTAAAACACTTTCCGATAATTCTTCAGGAATTTCAGCTTCTAAAATTATCTGTTGAATTTCTTTACTTAAAACTTCTAACTCTTCTACGGTGTTAAGTTTGTAAATTTGAGAGACAAGTTGAGAAATTCTTTCTTCCAATTTATTATGTCTAAGAAAGTATAAAAAAGCATAAGAAGTTATAACAAACCCTTCGGGAGTATTTAGTTTTAGAACATTTTTAAGTTCTCCTAAATTAGCCATCTTTCTTCCAACACAATTTACAATATTTCGGGTTACTTTCTCTAAAGGATAAATTAATTCAGTTTGAGGGATTTCTAATTTAGGATAAAGACGGTTTTCAATATGAGACTTAATTTTTTGATAAATTAAATTTAGATCATAATATTTACTCTGAGATAGTTCATTAAGATGCAAAATGAGCTCTTCTAAATTTTGAAAAAGTATATTCAATTTTTCAATTAAATAGCTTTTTTCAAAAGACTTACCAGTAGCTTTTTTTTCTTCAAGTTCAGCCATAATTTTTAAAATCTGATTATTTTTATTTAAAACCTGTTGGAAACTAATATATTTATGCTTTAAAAAAGTTTTCAGATCACTTTTATCTTTCTTTTTGGTTAAACTTTCTAAAAGTTTAGTTAAAAACTTCATATTTTAAAAAAATAACTTTTTTTTTTCTAAAGAGCAAGACTTAGTGTTAAGATTAACAAATTAAAGTTTTTTAAACTACAAAGCTTATAGACACAAATTCTTGACAGTATCTAAAGTATTTACTACATTTAAAGCTGTAAAAAGTTTTTCCAAATAACTTTCTAAGTCAGTTAAAATATTTTCTTTTATTTCATAAGAAAGATCCCACCACTCTTTTTTAAAAGCTCCAAATCCTTTTTTTCTGATTTTATAGAGAAATTGAGCTTCTGTATCTCCTTCTTTCCATTCGTTTTTAAAATTATTTTTTAAATAAGAATAAATTTTTTCTCTAAATTCGTAAGGTAAAGCTGGGTGGTCGTATATAAAATTTTGAAAACCGGTTGCTAGGTGAACTTCTACACATTCCGATTCTGGAAAGAGGTAAAAATAGTTTTCAGGAAGGGTAGAAGCTCCATGCTGGACAGCTCCTGCCAGTCCAAACTCTTCTCTAGCTATTTTGGAAAGAATTTTTAGAGTGGTAAAATCTAAAAAAGTTTCTGCTATTTTTCCATTAGGTAAAACTACTCCTCCATGAGTAGTACCAGTTTGAACACTTATTTTTGAAATGCCTACCGAATCCTGAAAACACAGGTTAAAACCTTTCATAAAAGCCCTGAGTTCTTCAGGTGTGCTATTTTTTCCTCCTATTTCTCCTATTTCTCCCCCAATATTAATTGTAATATCTTCTGGTTCTATAGACCTTATAAAACTTACCATTTCAGCAGTTACTTCGTAATTATATTTTTGTTGCTCCATAAGATCTTTTTTTTCTAAGTCTACCAAAGTTGAAGCATCAATATCTATGTTATAAAAGTCCGCAGCTATAGATTCTCTTATAAGTTTCCTTAGAACTTTTTTTTCTTTAAAGGAGTCAGTAAAAAAAGCTTTTCGGTTTAACTGAAAGTGGTCTCCTTGGATAAAAACAGGCCCGTCAAAACCCTCTCTAAAAGCAGCTGCTAAAACTACAGTAGCATATTCTAAGGGAGGTTGCTTAGTATACTTCATTTCAGATTTAGCAATCTCAAAAATTAAGGCCCCTACTTTTAACCTTTTAGCTACTTTAAAAATTCTTCTAGCTACATCGTAAGTCATTCCTCTTATATTAAAAGCAGGTACAGAAAATCCTAAAAACTTTTTAGAAAACTCTTTATAAAGACAATAAATAGATTTGCCACTGAAACCTAAAATTTTTAAACTTTCTTTAAGTATGGGGAGAAAGGTATCTCTTTTTTCACTAAAAATAGCTTCATAAATAAAAAAGTCCATTTTAGAAGGTTCTTCTTTTAAAACTTTTACCAGTTCCTCTTTAGTCATAGTAAAAAACCCCTTTTTACAAAGTTTAAATTTAAATTTAACTTAAAAGTTATTATATCTTAGTTTTTTAAAAAAAGATATTGTTACCCTATCTTTTTATTCCTAAATTCTTTTTAAAGGATATTCTATAAATAAGGTCACTGGTCCTTCATTTATAAGAGAAATTTGCATATAAGCTCCGAAACTTCCTTCTTTTACGGAGATCCCTTTAGCTTTTATTTTTTCTCTCAGAAGTTCAAGCATTAATTTAGCTTTTTCAGGAACTTCAGCAAAATGAAAACTCGGCCTAGAACCTTTCTTTAAGAAACCACACACTGTAAAGTTAGAAATTAAGAGAATTTCTCCTCCTACTTCTTTAAGACTTAAGTTAAACTTACCTTTTTCATCTGGAAAAATTCTTAAATTCACCAACTTTTCAGCTATCCAATCTAAAACCTTTTCATTGTCTTCTTTTTCTACACACACTAGAACTACAAGACCTTTACCAATTTCAGAGATCAAATTTCCGTCTACTAAAACCTTGGCTTTACTAACCTTTTGAATAACCACCTTCATGATATCTTAAAAACGAGATTCCAAAATTTTAAAAGTTTCTAAATTCTCCAAATTATAGCATTCAATTTTTTCTCCTTCTAAAATTTGAGATATAAGTCTTGAAAGAACTTTTTTAGGACCTACCTCTATAAATACACGAACTCCTTTTTTAAACATAAAGTTAACACAGTCTATCCAGCGTACAGGTGAAGTTATTTGTTTTTTCATTAGGGCTTTTATTTTTTCACCTGAGGTTTCTTCTATACCAGTAACATTACTTACCCAGGAAATTTTAGCATCTTTCCAAGAAAGAGTGTCCAAAAAAGTTGAAAATTCTTTCTCAGCAAATTCCATAATAGGACTGTGAAAACCAGCACTTACTTTTAGTTTAACAGCCTTAGCTTTTTTTTCTTTAATTTTTTTTACAACTTCTTCTAAAGCTTCGTTTACTCCACTTATAACTAACTGTTGGGGAGAGTTGTAATTAGAAATAACTACTAAACCTTCAAATTCTTCTAATATTTTTTCAAGTTCTTCCAAAGATAAACCTATAATTGCGTACATAGAAGAATTACTTTTTTCTCCTGCTTTTTCCATAAGCATTCCTCTTTCTTTTACAGCTTTTAAAGTATCTTCTAGGGATAAAACTTCTGCCGAAAAAAGAGCACTGTATTCTCCGAGGCTATGTCCAGAAACAAAAGTAGGTACAATTTTTTTTCTTTGAAAAAGTTTTTTTAACACTAAAAAACAAACTATATTTACTACGGTTAAACAAACCTGTAAGTTTTGAGTTTTAGTAAGTTCTTCTAAAGGACCCTCAAAACACAGTTTACTTATAGGGATTTCTGTTAAAGTTTCAGCGTTTTTAAATATAGTTTTTGCTTCTTCATAACTTTCATAAAATTCTTTACCCATTCCAATATATTGTGAGCCTTGTCCTGGAAAAACTAAAGCTATCATGTGTTTTTATTCCTCTTCTTCTATTAGTTTTTCAGAAATAACTTCTTCTAGTTCTTCAAAATATTTAGATTCGTAATCTTCAGGAGGTAAAAGTTCTTCTAATTCTGAAGGATTATTCATTTGAACTTTAAGAAGCCATCCTTCGTCATAAGGGTCATCATTTAAAATATCTGTATCTTCTAAAACTTTTTCGTTCACAGCTATAACTTTCCCAGAAATAGGCATAACTAAATCAAAAACCTCTTCTACTGTTTCAATACTTCCAAAAATTTCATCTTTTTCAAATTCTTCTTCTTCTTCGGGTAAATCAATATCAATTATTTCTAAGTTCTTTAAATGAAAATAGTCAGTAATTCCTATTTTAACTATTTTCTTTTTGTCTTTTTTAACCCACAAGTGATTTTCAGAAAATAGTCTATCATCAGGAATTTTGGTCATGTAAGCCCTCCTACCAAAATAAGAGTTTTTTTGTTTTTATAATAAATTTTTTGGAAAAGACAAGAGGGAAAATAATATATTAATAAAAAACCATAAGCCAAATTTGAGATAAAAATACAGTAATAATCATGTAAATAAAAGCGTATTTCATAAAGTTTAAGAAAGTAATTTTATAACCTGCAGCCTCAAGAATTCCTACAGTTACTACATTAGCAGATGCTTCAATCATGGTTCCATTTCCACCAAAACAAGCTCCAAGAGCAAGAGCCCACCAAAGAACATTACTTTCTGCTCCTGGTATTACTTTACTTAAATAACTTACAATAGGAAGCATGGTTGCTGTAAAAGGAATGTTATCTACAAAAGCACTCATAATAGCAGAAACCCAAAGAATTAAAGTAATAGCAATTAATAAATTTCCTTTTGATAAATTATAAACCCAATCAGCAATGATAGCTAAAAGACCTATTTCTTCAACTGCTCCAACTAAAATAAAAAGAAATATAAAAAAAAGTAAAGTACTCCACTCTATATCTTTTTCTATTAACTCGTTTAAATTTACCTTTTTAGTTAAAACTCCGTAAGTAAAAAGTATACTAGCTCCAAATATAGCTGGAATACTAACTTCCATATGCCAATAATGATGAGTTAAAAAGAAAGTAATTACTAAAGCTAAAATAAAAAGCCCATAACCAAGAAGTTTAGCGTCTGTTATTTTAAATCTCTCTCTCAAATAATTAATAAAATAATCTACATCTTCAATTTTTGCTTTTTTATAATCTTTACCATAAAAAAATTGATTATAGAGTATAAGAAAAACAGTAGAAGCTATACATACCCAGGTTAAATTTTTAACAAATTCTATAAAAGACAGTCCTGTATAAGAACCTATCATAATATTAGGTGGGTCACCAATAAGAGTTGCTGTTCCACCTACATTTGATGCCATAATCCCAGGAAGTAAAAGAGCAAAGGGAGATATTTTTAAAGCAACTGCTATCTCAATAAGAACAGGGGTATAAAGAAGCATAGTAGTTACATTATCAAGAAAGGCTGAAGTAAAAGCTATAAAGAAACAAGAAATAGTATTTAAAAGAAATATATTTCCCCTTGCAATTTTATAAGACATATATGGACACCACTGAAAAACTCCAGTATGTTTCAATACCCCAATAATTATCATCATTCCCATAAGAAGAAATATTACATTGATATCTATAGAGTTAATAGCCCTCTCAAAAGATAAAATCTTATAATCAGGATTTAAAGTTCCCAAAGTATAGGAAATAAGAAGTATAAAAGCTGAACCAAGAATAGCTGCAACAGTTCTGTGTAAAACTTCCAAAGCGATTAAAACATAAATAATAATAAAAATAGCAGTTCCTATATAAAAAGAGGGAGCTAAATGTCTTTCAAGAATTATATCTTTTACTATATAAAAATGATTTTGTTTTTTAGCAAATTCTTCTTTTTTTAGTTCTATAACTTTCTTTTTGAAATTAGTTTTTTGAAATTCCAACTCAATTTTGCTATTATCTAAAATCTCTTTAGAAAAGATAGCTTCTATACTATAAATACCTTCAAAAGAGGTAAGAATAAAGTCTTTTTCTCTTTCTGTATTTAATTTATAAGGAACTCCATTTACTAATAATCTTACTTTCACTTATTTTATAGGCTCTTTATGAGAATCTAAAACTTTCCCAGAAATAAAAATTTTTAATTTCTTTTTTACTATTTTCTTTACTAAATTTCTGAGAAAAGCTAAAAATTGGGACTAAAAGGTAAATTAGATAAATTTTAATGTATTTGAACTAATCCTAACATAGCAAAAAATATCATTGCAGAAACCCACATACTCATTAAAAAATAAAGAAAATCTCTTTTAAAAAGAAAAGCTATTCCTGTAATAAAAGAAGAAAAAAGTGCACAAGAACAACCTAACCACAAACCTAGTTGTGTAAGAGCATCTCCTTTAGGAAGATGATAAATCCAGAAGTGAGGACCTGGAAATTTTTCTCCAGAAAGTAAAATGTTCCAAATTTCGTTAGGTTTTTTACCTGCCCATACCAAGTCAAAAACTTTGTAAACATCCATTAAATTTTTTTCAGGAAATAGTAAACTTATAATAGGTCCTATCATAGCCAGCAAATTTCCTACTATACATACCCAATAAAGTACCTGGCCTGCAAGTACATTTTCAAATGGTATTTTAGGTCTTGTT
>JAUQQL010000037.1 GCA_030578315.1 Thermodesulfobacteriota bacterium
TTTTATAACTTTAACAACTAAATTTTTCATGTTATAATTTTTTTTTATAATGTTTGAAGAAGGCATTTATTATTTTTTAAAATTTTTTGAAAAAACTAGCTATTTTGGAATTTTTATTCTTATGGTTATAGAATCTTCTTTTATTCCTTTTCCCAGCGAAATTGTTATCCCTCCTGCAGCTTACTTAGCTTCTAAAGGAAAACTTTCTTTTATAGGAGTAATTTTATCTGGTACTTTGGGTAGTCTGGCAGGAGCTCTTTTAAACTATTATTTAGCACTAAAACTTGGGAGGCCAGCTTTTCAGCATTTGGTTAAAAAATATGGAAAATATATTTTACTTACTGAATACTCTTTGCAAAAGGTAGACCATTTCTGGAATAATCACGGAACTTTTAGTACTTTCATAGGAAGACTACTTCCTGGGATAAGACAAATAATTTCTCTTCCAGCAGGCTTTACCAGAATGAGTCTTTTTCTTTTTTGCTTATATACTACTTTTGGAGTACTTATTTGGGTTACCTTTCTAGCCTTTTGTGGTTACTTTTTTGGAAAAAATGAAAACCTTCTTAAAGAATATCTTAAACAGGGTTCTTATATCATAGCTTTATTAGCTATTTTAGTAACTTTTTTATATGTGGTTTTAAAAACCAAGTTCAAAATTAAAATTTTTAAAAAAAATTAATGGAGTTCTTTTCTTTTTTCTTTTAAATATTCTTCTATTAACTGATCAGGATGAGCTTCTGGAGAATCTACAAGCAAAACCTTTATTTGGTTGTGAACTAAAGCATCTGCCAGTTCTCTAGAAGGATCATAAAAAATTACATGAGTTACTACTTGATCTTTTAAAAAAGTAATTAAATCTATGTTATCGGGCTTTTTAACCACATCTTTTACTAAAATTTTAAAATTTTCTATATCATAAATAGCAAAAAGAAGAGCTTTACTTAACTCAGTTTCAAACTTTGTTGGGCTACTTATTGGAATAGCAATCCTCATAAAGCGTTCTTCTAAAATATCTTTATGCATTTCTTCTGTAACAGAAACAATGTTTCTTATCAATTCTTCAAAAGCTTTAGCAGTGATACTTTCTGGATAAGCAGCTATAAGTGGTTTTCCCATATCTCCTGTATCTACGATCCTTGGATCCACAGGAATTCTTCCCAAGAATCTAACTCCCATCTCTTCAGCAAGTCTTTGTCCTCCTCCTTTTTTAAAAAGGTCTAATCCCTTACCACAGTGAGGACATATAAATCCGCTCATATTCTCAACTACTCCAAGAATTCTCATTTTTACTTTTTGACAAAAACGAATAGTTTTTTTTACATCAATTAAAGAAACTTCCTGAGGAGTAGTAACAATTAAAGCATAAGCATCTGGTATAGTTTTAGCAATTGTTAAAGGCTCATCTCCTGTTCCAGGAGGCGCATCTATAATTAAATAATCTAATTTTCCCCAATCTATGTCTCCAATAAACTGTTTTATAGCAGAAATCTTTATAGGTCCTCTCCAAATAACTGCAGAGTCTTCAGAAGGCAAAAGAGGTTCAATAGAAAGAAATTTAAGATTAGGAGAATAATTTATAGCTCCAAGTCTTCCATCAGGTTTACGAGAAAGTTTTAGATCTCTTGCTCCAAGCATTTTAGGAACATTTGGTCCATGTAGGTCCACATCTAAAAGTCCTACCATGAAATCCTGTAAAGAAAGACCCACAGCTATATTCACAGCTACAGTACTTTTACCCACTCCGCCTTTGCCAGACATAACCATAATTTTATGCCTAATTTTAGACAATTGTTCTCTTATCTTTTGGTCTTGCTGGTCCAAAAGAAAACTCTTTTCCTCTTTTTTAATCATCAGTTATCCTCCTACAAAAACTTGAAACTTATTTTAATCAATCTTGAATATTTGTCAAAGCAAAAGAAGCTTTAGAAAGTTCAGGTTTCATTTTTAAAATTTTATTTTTTAAAATTTCAGAAAGTTCAAAAGAAGAAAGTTCTTCTACTTTAAGAAGCATACCTTCTAAATATACTTTTTGGGGTTCAGATGGATAGTAAAAAAATAAATAAGAATTGGATTTTAATTCAGGGGTTAAATAAACTAAAACTTCTTTTATAAAAGTCTCTTTTTTCATATAGTCATTTAAAAAAAATCTTTCTTCTTTTAAATTTCTTACTAAAAGAGCCCAAGGTTCTAAATGTTCTCTTTTAACTGTCCCTAAAATTTTGTAATTTTTTATAAAATGATAAAAGTTTTCCCAACCTGCTTTCTTTAAAAGAAATTGAGAAGAAAGAACTATTTCCTTAAAAAACATATGCTTTTTAATTCTCAAAAAATTTGAAAAGTTAATATAAGATACCAAGTCAAAAATCTTTAAACGAAAATTTTTTTCTTCATTTTCCGTCAACTTTTTTAAAACCTCAAAACCTTCTTCTAAAAATTTCCAAAACTTTTCTTTTAAAAGTTCATGATAAAAAGAAAGTTTTCTATACTTATTTTGCCATTCTTCTAATTGATTTTTTAAACTTTTACGAGAAAGTCTTTCTATATAAAGCTTCCTAAATTTTCTAAAGCCTTCAGGATTTTTTTCTAAATTTAAGGCTTCAAAGGCTAAATTGATCTCCAATGCTTTCTCAGCACATCCCCCTTTATCTGGATGGTAGATCATTTGCAAAGTTCGGTAAACACTTTTTACTAACTTATAAAGATTTTCTTCATCAAGTTCTTTAACTATTTGAGGAGAAAGTCCCAATATTTCAAAAGGATTTATAGTTCGTAATTTATGAACTTTTCCCATAAAGTTAAAAGTTTTTTTCTTTTATCATAAAGAGCAGTTAAAAAGGTCTTTTCACTTAGCTTTCCAACCTCATCACTAACTAAATGTAAAGCTACACCTTTTAAACCTAAAGTTTGACAAACCGAAAAAAAGGCCGAAGTTTCCATATCCATTGCTTTTACTCTATTTAACCACTTTTTTAAAAAATTAAAACTCCTTTCTAAAAACCACGGAGCATCTGTACTTAAAATAGGACCTTTTTTGAATTCTAGATTATGTTTCTTTAAAAAGTATTCTATTTTTTTAAAAAATTCTAACGCAGGAAAAAAACATTTTTTATTTTTTTGATAAATTTTACTTGTTCCTTCTAAACTGTAAGCTTTAGTAGGTAAAAAAATTTCTCCTATTTTTAAATCTAAAGCTATCTTCCCAACCCATCCAAAGGAAATAACTTCTTCTATTCCTAATTCTTTAAGAAATTCTAAAACTAAAGCCAAACTTGATGCTCCCAAAACCGGAGTTAAAAGTAAAGCTTTTTGGTTATAACTAATGCTAAAATTAAACCACTTTAAGTTCCTTTCCCAATTCAGATTTTTTTGAAGAAATTTTCCTTCTGGTAAAACTAAAGCTAAAATAGCTCTTTTTCCTGTTTGAATTTTAGGAATATACCAAAACACTTTTTTAAATAACTTGTTGATAATATTCCTTGGGAGAAAGTTCCTGAAAATTAACATTTTTAGATACTAAAAACTTTCTTATATCCAAACAAAGATGACATTTGGAAATATAACCTTGAGAAAGAGGTTGATATCCGTATTCATTGACAGCTATCTGATAAAGAAGTTTTATGTCTTGCATAAGAATATGAAGAAGAGGCTTCTTTTTAAGGTCCATTCCTTCTTTTACCAAACTTTTTAATTCACTTATGTGACCTAAAGATAATCCAGCACAGAACCCTGTTATGTAATTTCCATAGTTATCTATATGAACATGATAAGGATTTAAAAGTTCAGTTTTACAGTTTTTCCCAAAAAAAACTTCTGAAGGATATTTTTTAAAGAGAAAAGAAAGTTCATAGCAAGCCCTCCCTACAGGTAAAAGTTCAGCATAATAAAGTCCATAGCCTCCTCTTTTTAGATATTCATGAAGAAAAAGAGTTCCACTTATATTTAATTTTTTAAACTCATAATAAAAAATTTCTTGATATATCAAAACCTTGTTAGAAAAAACTTGAGAAGCACATCTTATGGCAAGTTCAGTCCTTTTAAAGGGAACATATTCTAAAAGAAAAGGATTGACGCTAATTAAAATTCCATCAAGTCCTGCTTTTTTAAGAGCTTCTAACTTTTCTAAAACAGTTTTTTCTTTTGTACACCATATAGCATTAGTTTCAACCAAAATAGGAGTATAATTCAACTTTTTGGCTTTCTCTACTGCTTTTAGAAGAAGTTCAAAATTTAAAAAAGGTTCTCCTCCAGAGAAGTGAATTCCGTAATTAAAAGAAATAAAAGAAGATCTTTTTATCATATCCGAAAGAATTTCTAAAGTTTCTATTAAAAGTTCTTCTTCCATCCAGTTTCCTTTCCACTTAGGAGAAGAATAGTATATACAATGTTTACATTGAGAAGAACAGGTGTAAGAAAGTATAATTCCTGCAGAAATAGGCTGTGGAATTTTTAGTTTCATCCTTTAACCTTAAGAGGGCATCCTGCTAATAAAAAATAAACCTCATCTGCTAAATGGGCTATTTTTTGATTAAGAAGTCCTGCCCAATCTCTAAATTTTCTGCCTAAAAAATTTTCTGGAACTAAACCAAGCCCCACTTCATTTCCCACACATATTACATAACGGTCTTCTTTTTTTGAAAATTCTTTAAGAATATCTAAAAATTTATCAAAACACTCTTCTACCCCAAAATTTCCTAACATCAAATTGGTTAACCAAAGAGTTAAACAGTCTATTAAAATTAAATTTCCAGAAAAATTTAAAGAAGCTAACTTTTCCTGAATCTCTATAGGTTCTTCTATCAGGATCCAAAAATCTTTTCTTTCTCGTTGGTGTTTTTCTATTCTTTCTTTCATTTCTGCATCTAAAGCTTGAGCCGTAGCTATGTAATAAAAATTCTTTAAAAAAAGAAGTTTTTCAGCATAATTCAAAGCAAATTTACTTTTCCCACTCTTAGCACCTCCTAATACTAAAATCACCATAAAACCTAATATAAATTAAATTTCTTATCCGTCAAAAACACCTTAATATGTTGTATTTTCCTTGGTTATAAAATTTAAATTTTTATCAGCTCTTTAAAAAATAGTTTAAAATAATTATAATATTTTTTAAAAGAACTCCTTAAAAGGAGGGAATAAAATTGAAACACAAATGGATGGAACATTTGATAAATGCTTGGGACGAGTTTATAGAAGAAATTTTTTCTTTTATCCCTGAAGAATCTAAAAAACATTTAAAAAATGCTAAGAAAGAGTTTTTACTTGCTTTAAGAAGTATTTTAGATAAAAAAATTGAAGAAATAGAAAAACCTAAAAAAGTTAAAAAAATTGAAGTTGAAAAAGAATAAAATCTTCTTTATATGAGAATTATTCTTTTTACAGGTAAAGGAGGGGTAGGTAAAACTACTCTTTCTGCTGCAACCGGTGCTTATCTTTCAGAATTGGGAAAAAAAGTTTTAGTAGTTTCTGTTGACCCTGCACACTCTCTTTCAGATGTTTTAGAAGTAGACATAGGTCCTGAACCTAAGAAAATATTTCGCAATCTTTACGCTCAAGAAATTGATGTTTATTATTCCATAGAAAAATTTTGGGGAGTTCTTAAAGAGTATCTTAAAAGTCTTCTTAAATGG
Organism: Thermodesulfobacteriota bacterium; assembly: GCA_030578315.1. Classification (GTDB taxonomy): domain Bacteria; phylum Desulfobacterota; class Thermodesulfobacteria; order Thermodesulfobacteriales; family Thermodesulfobacteriaceae; genus Thermodesulfobacterium. The sequence goes on from JAUQQL010000037.1 coordinate 5,628, forward strand.
CAGGGAATAGACGAAATAATGGCTGAAGAAATGTCTATTTTACCGGGAATGGAAGAGGTATCGTCTTTTTTATGGATAAATAAGCACGTAAAAGACGGTAATTTTGAGACAATAATAGTAGATTCAGCTCCTACTGGAGAAACCTTGAGGTTTTTAGGACTACCTGATGCTATTAGTTGGTGGATAACTAAAATTCTTCCCTTACAAAGGAAACTTATGAAATTCATAAGACCTGCTGCTAAATTAGTTACTGATATGCCCCTCCCAGAAGAAGAAACTTACGACGCTTTAGAAGAGTTGTTTCATCAAGTATATAATTTATATTATCTGTTACAAAATTCTCAAGTTTCATCAGTAAGATTAGTCATCAATCCTGAAAAAGTAGTAATTAAGGAAACTGAAAAAGCTTTCACTTATCTTCATCTTTTTGGATTTCCAGTAGATGCTATATTTATAAATCGAGTAGTTGATAAGGAAAATCCTCTTTACAACATCCAAGAAAAGTATTTAGACCGTATTATTAAAAGTTTTGAGCCAACTCCCATCTTTTTAGTTCCTCAATTATTTGAAGAAATTTTAGGATACGAAAAACTTAAGGAGTTTGGAAAAATACTCTACCAATTTAAAAATCCTGAAGAAATTTTTTATAAAGATAAACCTTTTGAAATTTCAGAAAACAACGGTTCTTATATTTTAAAAATTTTTCTTAAAGAGGTACCTCCAGAAAAATTAGAAGTATATCAAAAAAATGAAGATTTAATTATAAAAATAGGAAATTACAAAAAACACTTCTTTTTACCTCGAAGCTTATTAAATAAAGAAATCACCAAAGCCTCTATAAAAGATAATTGTTATCTAGAAATAATTTTTTCTAAATAAGTAAGTTTATGAACCAAATTTAATTTTTAAAAACTTGTCTAACAAGTTTCTAAGTTTAATAAATTCTTCATGACTCCCTCCTTTATCTGGATGCAACTTTTGAGCTTTTTTTCTAAAAAGGCTTATAATTTCTTTTTTAGAAAGATTAATTAAAGTTTCTAGAGAAATTTCTAACATTTTAGCTACTTCTATATAAATTTCTCTTTCTAAAAGATTATATATTTTAGGCCTTTCTTTTTGTTTTACAAAATCAAAATAAAACCATACATACCTTGAAAGATATCTATTCAAAACTTCTTCTTTAGAAAGACCCATTCTATAGTTTTCATCTTCAGCTACTTCACAAATCTTTTTTAAAAATTTTTCATCAGATTTTTCTAAAGACCTTTCAAACCCCAAGTTAAAGATACTCAAAATGTATCTCAGTTTCTCTCTATAGGTTAATTCATCCTCTATATCCCAAAGAAAGTTTTCTATCTCATCACGAGATTTATTCTGAAGGTAAATTAAAAAAGGAAAATCAATTCCTAAAAAATTATAAGGATTAGTAATTCCTAATTTTAAAACTAAAAACCTACTAATGTCAAAAGGGTGTAAATCTTTAAGATTAAGAGTATTTTTATCAATTTTAACAATTTTTCTTCTTTTTCGATTAAGGGGTGACTTTAAACAATCTTTAGCCTCCGGTGATAAAAAACGAAAAAAAATTTCTTCTAATTCATCTTGAGTTGTTTCAATACCTTTTTCTCTTAAAACTTCTTCTAAAGGAATATAAAAAGCAACTTCACTATAATATTCAACGAATTGTTCAGGAAACTTACCTAAATTATAAACTATTTTTGAACGCCAATACGGAGGTTCAAAATAAGACTGAGCTAAAAAGTACTCATAACCACCATTTACTATCTTTCTACTAAGATACATTTTTTCAAAAATGTTTTTTATTAAGACCAAAAATTGAAGGGGGGATACCCCCCTAAATTTTTCTCTTAAACTTCTTTTACTGTGATAGAACCAGTGGGACAAACCTCAACACAGGTAAAACAAAGCAAACAATCATCTACCCTTGCAGGAACAGGTTTTCCTTCGTCGTTTTTGTCGTAAACCTGTGCAGGACAAGATTCTACGCAAGTTCCACAAGCTTCACAAGTGTCATAGTTAATAGTAATTTCTGCTGCCATCTTACACCTCCTTTTTTATTTTAAACTTTTTAAGCCTTAAAAAGTTTAGTCCTTTCTAAAAATTTTTCAACCCAACATTTTACACTAAAAATATGAATATGAATATAACTAGCCAGTAAGTTTTTGTAAAATATCCCGTCAAACTTTCCATTAAATCCATAACCTTTTTCTATTTCAAATACAAATTTTATATCTTTATTTTCTTTTAAATATACTGGTTTAGAATAATGAAATTCATGTCCTTTTATAATAGTACCCACTTCAAAATAAGGATTTTCACTTTTTACCCTAGCCACCACATAACCATGTCCTTGAGGCTTTTTTTCTACTTTAAAACTAAAAGGCAACACCCCCACCATAGGATAACTTTTATTCTTCCAAATAATTTTTTCTCCCAAATACATCAACCCACCACATTCCGCATAAACAGGCATGCCTGCTAAAATAGCTTCTTTTACCTCTTTTAAAAGTGATTTATTCTCTGATAAAACTTCTGCTTTAACTTCTGGAAAACCTCCTCCTAAATACAAACCACTTATGTCTGAAGGTAGACTTTTGTCATAACAAGCATTGATGTACTTTATTTCTGCCCCTAAATTTATTAAACTATCTAAATTTTCAGGATAATAAAATTGAAAAGCTTCGTCCTTAAAAACTCCAATTTTTACTCCAGTAAATTTTGCATTTCTAATTTCTTTTTGCCTTTCTATTAAAATAGAAGGAACTTCTGAAGCTATTTTCCAAACAGTATCTAAATCTACATTTTTCACTATAGCTTCTCTTAATTCTTCTAAAAATAAATTTTCATCATACTCAAAGGAGGTAATTAGACCCAAGTGTCTTTCTAAAGGAACTTTTTTAAATTTAGGTAAAACTCCCAAAACTTTAACTCCCGTGTAGTATTCTATAGCCCCTCTTATTATGTTTTCGTGTCTTGCTCTTGCAATTTGGTTTAAAACTACTCCTTCAATTTTAACTCCCTCCTCAAAAGAAAGAAAACCCTTAACTAGAGCTGCTAAACTTCTAGTAACCTTAGTACAATCTAAAACTAATATAACAGGGGTTTTCAAAAGTTGAGCTAACTTAGAAGTACTACAACTTCCCTCTAAATCCAAACCATCAAAAAGACCTCTATTTCCCTCAATAATAGCTATGTCTGAATTTTTAGAACCGAGATAGAAAGAATAAAGATTAATTTCGGGTTCAAAAAGAAACAAATCTAAATTTCTACAAGGAGTCCCTGAAACTTTACTTAACCAACCTGCATCTATATAATCGGGTCCTTTTTTAAAAACTGAAACTTTAAATCCCTTATTTTTAAAAACTGAAATCAAGCCAAGAGTAAAAAGGGTTTTCCCCGCACCTCCTCTGTGAGAGGAAATAATAAGGCGAGGAATAGAATAATTCAAACTCATAATTTTAAAAAGATTAAACTTCTTCTTTCATTTTAACAACCAATTGATGAGATTCCTTAACACCTAAAGCTATTTTATAAAGAACAGTAAGAATTAAAAAACCTAAAGCCCAAACACCTAAAGTAATTCCTATTTCAGGCAAAGTAGGCCTATAAGGGGTAATAGTTTCAAAAGGAGTAGGAGTGTAACCTCCAGTAATTAATCCAATTCCCTTATCAATCCAACAAGAGAGAAATACTGCTATACAAGCAATAGCCAAAGTAGTTTCATTTTTACGAGTTGAAGGAATAGCTAGGAGAATAATAGCTATAGCTGCTAAAATGTAAGAAAGCCACATAGTTGGAACCCATTCCGCATGTCCGTGAAGCCCTGCAAATAGGTATTGAATAGGGGCTTTGTGCCCAGGAATTCCACTATAAAAAGCTGTAAAAACTTCAAAAAGGAAAAATAGTACATTAATAATAAAAGCATAAGTAACGATTTTAGAAAGAGTATCTATAGCTTTTTTACCAGCATCAAAGTTAGCAACTTTTTTAAGTAAAAGGGCTAAAATAATAATCAAAGCCGGACCCGAAGAAAAAGCCGAAGCTAAAAAACGAGGTGCCATAATAGCTGTTAACCAAAAGTGACGTCCTGGTAGTCCCTGATAAAGAAAAGCGGTTACGATATGAATACTCGGAGCCCACACTATGGCTAAATAAATAAAAGGTTTAAGCCAAGAAGGATACTTGGTCCCCTTATACTCCGCATGAAGAACTGTCCAACCACAAAGCAAATTTAATAACAAGTATCCATTAAGCACTATAACATCATAAAACATAACAGAATTAGGAGTAGGAAATCTAAGAACATTAAAAACCCTCATAGGTTGACCAAGATCTACTAAAATAAAAAGTACGCACATAGAAACCGAAGCCACAGCTAAAAATTCTCCCAAAACTGTAATTTTCCCAAATTCTTTATAGTTGTGCCAGTAATAAGGCAAAACTACCATAACCGCAGAGGCTGCCACTCCAACCAAAAAAGTAAAGTTCGCAATATAAAACCCCCAAGAAACATCTCTACTCATTCCAGTAATTCCTAAACCTATTTTTAATTGATAAAGATAACAAATAAATCCTACCAGTATCCAAAATAAAAGAAAACAAACCCAGAGCCAATATTTAACACTTCCTCTTAAAGCCTTTTCAATCATACTTACACCTCTCTTTTTAATCTTTTATTTTCTATTTTTAAACTAAATAAAAAATAGAAGGTTCTGTCCCTAACTCAGCTTTTCTTCTTATAGAAAACCTTTCCCTCAAAATTTTACTAATTTCTGAATTCTCATCATCTAAGTCTCCAAAAATGAGAGCTTTCTCAGGGCAAGCTTCAACACAGGCTGGTATTTTACCCACAGCTAATCTTTCATAGCAAAAAGTACATTTCTCTACTACACCCTTGGTTCTAGTAGGATATTCAGGATTAACTTTAGAAATGTAAGGACGAGGGTCAATCCAATTAAAACTTCTTGCTCCAAAAGGACAAGCTGCCATACAAAAACGACACCCTATACATCTATGATAGTCCATCATAACAATTCCGTCTTCTCTTTTAAAAGTTGCCTGAGTAGGACAAACTCTTACACAAGGAGGATTGGCACATTGATTACACAAAAGTAGAAAAAGCTTATGACTATATATCTTTGCCACAAACTCATTAGGCTGTTCAGGAAACACATGTTCGTATTCATCTTCCCAAATCCATTTAATTTCCTTTTTCTTATCCGGAATAGAAGGAACATTGTGAAGAGTGTGACAAATTTCTATACACTTAAACTTACAGTCTGGTTGAGCATTTATACACTTTTTAACGTCAATTGCCATTCCCCATCTTTTAGCTTTTAAAGCCTCAGGTGGAGCTACATAACTCTGAGCTTTAACCTCTTTTTTAAAAATAAAGTTAGCAGTAGAAACACTACCTAATAAACCAACTCCTAAAATTTTTAAAAAATCTCTTCTTTTTATCTCCATTTTTTAGCCACCTCCGGTGCAATATGACATGCCCAACAATCTGGGTGGGTTACTACAAAATTATGACATTTATCACAAAATCTTTCCTTATTTTCATGACATTTCATACAAGTATTCTGTAAACTCATTTTAAAATTTTTACCTTCACTTGAAAGGTAAATATGTTGATTTTCACGAAGAACTTTAATTCTCCACTCATCAAGAAGTTTCATATGCTCTCTTCTCATAAATTCCTTAGATTCTACACACCTTTTTTCTTCTTTAGGTAATTCAACTTCAGGAATAGCTTCTAATCTTCCAAAATTTAACCAAATAGGAAAAGTGAAAAACAAAATAAAAATAATAATTCCTATAATAACTTTATTTACATTATACATAACTCAAACCTCCATTTTGGCAAATTAATCTACACCCTTTATAGGATGTTTAAGAGGTCTTCTTCTTAAATCTACATCTCTTGATTTTTCCCCTTCAAAAACCAAAGCATTAGCAACAAGTTCATGAACTCCACTTACCACCACCTCAGGAACCCAGTATTCCATAAGCGAAGATAAAGTTGCTCTATCAATAGCACAAATACAAACTAATTGATTAACTCCATACATTTTATGAACATACTCTACCGCATTAGCTCTAGGAAATCCACCTCTCATTCTTATTTCCATATTTTCTCCAGCATTAAGTCCAGCTCCTGACCCACAACAAAAAGTTTTCTCACGGATAGTATTCTCTGGCATTTCCACAAAATTATTACAAACATGTTTAATAATAAAACGAGGTTCTTCAAACATACCAACAGCACGAGAAGTATTACAGGAATCGTGAAAGGTAACTATTAAGTGATCATTTCTTGAAGGGTCTAACTTAAGTTTTCCATGAGCAATAAGGTCAGCTGTAAATTCACATATGTGAACAATTTTGTTATCCTTAGCATGCTCAAAAACTGTTCCCGTAATAGGAGATTTAGGAACTTCTAAAAAGTTAATAGGACCAAACCAAGTATTGTGAAACTGATGCCAAACTCTCCACTTGTGTCCACATTCTCCACCTAATATCCACTTGACTTTTAATCTTTTAGCTTCTTCATATATTTTAGCATGAAGTCTTTTAGCCATTTCCATAGAATTAAAAAATCCAAAATTTCCACCTTCAGAAGCAAAAGGACTTATAGTTACATCTAAATCAAGATAATGAAATAAAACTAATATACCTAACATAGTATAAATACCTGGGTCAGCAAAATAGTCTCCAGACATAGGCACATATAAAATTTCGGCACCCTTTCTATTAAGATATTTGTCTAAATCAATATGTATTCCCGTAATTTCTTCAAAATCCCACAGTAGAAATTCTAAATTTTCCTTAAGAGATTGAGGTGGAACCCCTACATGATTACCAATATAGTAACAGTTATGTACAGGTTTAATTCCCCAATCAGTTGATATTCCCAAACTAAGTAAAATTTCCCTTACTATCATGGTAACTTCTGCAGTATCTATTCCATAAGGACAAAAAACAGAACACCTTCTACACTCGGTACATTGATAAAAATAATAAAACCACTCTTTAATTACATCTTCTGTTAATTTTCTTGCTCCTGCAAATCTTCCAAAAAGTTTTCCAAAAAATGAAAATTCACCTTTTATAATAGATCTTATAAGTTCTGCTCTTAAAACTGGCATATTTTTTGGATCTCCTGTTCCAAGAAAAAAGTGACACTTATCTGCACAAGCTCCACATCTCACACATATTTCCATAAAAAGTTTAAAAGACCTATACATTTCCATCCTTCTAAGAATTTCTCTTCTTACTCTTTTTTTCCAATCTTCCGGTAAAGGCCATTTTTTATCATAAGGTTGCCAACTTCCTAAAGTAGGAAGATCTAAATCTTCTAAAACCTTAGGTTCTACAATAGATAAAAAATATCCCCTTTTTAGCTCAGGTTTTATATCCATCCAATGTTTTTCAGGAGTTTTATTCAAATCCACATCTTTCAACAACTCGTCAGGCTTAGGAAGACTCATATTTTTTACCTCCCCTCAGTTTCTTTATTTTGTATTCCGCATCATTTTCTTAAATGAGGTGGTTCTTTACCTGGAATATACAAACTATACCATTCATGTTCTTTCTCAGGTTCTACTTCCTCATCTATAGATATCCCTGCTTCTTCCATCTTATCTCTAAATTTTTGTTGGTATTCATAATAAGTATAATGTTTTACAGGATAGTCCCAAGGATTAACATGCCTTACAGCACGATTATTATTAGCCATATTACGAGTAGGACTAAAAAAAATCCCTACCATGTGAACCAATTTACTAAAAGGAAAATAAGCTGCTAAAACAGAAACTAAGAAAAGGTGAATATAAAAAATACTCCTAATAGGAGCTTTCGGTATACTAGGATTAAAAGTAGCTAGCCCTAAAGTTAGTTGTTTAACTGCATAAACATCTACCTTAAAAATATACCTCATTAAAACACCACTTAATACAATTCCTAAAATAAGAAACAAAGGAAAATAATCTGATCCATAAGAAATATAGTTTACTTTGGGATCTATAAGCCTTCTTAACAGAAGGAAAACTAAACCAGCTAAAATTAAAAGGTCTGTAATATAAATAGGTGGAATTCCTAAATGAAAAAAGCTGTCTATATAATCAAGAGTCACAATAAAACTTGGAACAGGATTGGTAAAAAGTCTTATGTGTCTTAACATAATAATTAAAAAAGAAAAATGAAAAAGAATAGCTCCTAACCATAACCACTTAGCTGAACCGTAAACTAATCTTCTTCCTTGAAGTTCAGCTCTTAAGTTTCTAAAAAGACTCCTAAAAAAGAAAATTTCAAAAAACATCCTTAAAACTACTTCCCAAGTAGTAAATGGCGACTCAAGACGACTGTGTTTAATCCAAGGCAAACTTTTTTGTTGACCACAAGTAGTAGGAATTTTAAAAGGTTGAGGAACTTTCGCATAACTTATAATCCTATAAAGAAGTCCAAAAATAAAAACCAAAAATCCTACATAAGGTATAACAATTCCAAATAAAGTATATAACTCTAACAAACTTCCTATATAAGCAATAATAATTAAAGCAATAACTATAACTAAACTTAATCCTGCCTCCATACCTCTCCCTCACTATTTAGAATATTTTTAAATTCAAAACTAAAATAAAGCTATTAATAACTTTCTTCTTCTGGTATACTTTTTAACATCCCCTCCATAGGATCATATACTAAACCTGCTCTTTTCAAAAGAAGAAAAGTATTTCTTTTATACTCGTTAAATTTAATTTCGTACAGTCTTTCTCTAAACTTTATAAAATAATCAAAAGCTTTTATAATCAAAGCATTAATTCTATCCTCTAATTTTAAAAATTCTTCTATACCAAATCTGCTTATTATTTCCCATCCCACCTCTTCTCTTATAATTCTTTTTAGTTGTAAAAACAAATTTAAAGCTCTTGAAGGAATTGTCTCTTGAACAGCTCTTAATTGCATAAGCCTTTCTAGACAATTTTGAGCTTTTTCCCATTCAAATTCTCCACATAAAACTTCTATAAGCCCCTTAAAACATTCCTCTATCCTATGACCTACAGGATTTTGAAAACGATCTACCTCTTTAGTAAAAAATCTTTTAGCCTCTTCTCCCAAACTTTCCCAAAAATTTTCTTTCCATTTTTTTAAAAAATATTCCTGTTTATTTTCCAGATATTTCCTAAACTTCTCAGAATATAAAAAATCTCTGTTTTTCATTTTAATTTAATTTTTTATAATTTATTAAACTAAAATGTCAACTTCCAAATTATAGAAAAATTTTTAATTATAACTTTAAAATTCTAATTTAAAGTCAATTTTTTCAAATTTATTCTTAAAATCTGCTTTTTATAACCCTTTTAAGATTACTAGCAGTTATTTTTAAAATTGAAAGATATAAGGAAGTTTTCTAAAAAGTTCAAGTTTTTCAAAATGAGAAATTCTAGCTTTATTAAGTAGTTCCTCTAGTTCTTTAATGGTATTTTTATAAATTTTTCTATTTAATTTATAAGGATAACCATCCTTCCCACCGTGAGCGTAAGCATAATATACTGGATCTTCTCTAGAAGCTTTAACATTATAAATAAGTTCAGCAGCAAGGGTCAAAGCTCTTAAAGTTTTGACTCCCAAACCTGGTGTTAAAAGAAAGTCCTTAAACTCAGAAGGAGGATTTTCGTAAGTTGTCTCTAAAACTTTTTTTAAGTGTTTATAAGAAATTTCGTCTAAAGTAAGCTTATGTTCTCTTTTTAAAAAAAGGTAATTTTTAAAGGCTATTTCTTTCAAAACTTTTGTGGGAGATTCTCTTACTAGAGCTATAAGATAGTTTTGGATAGCTCTACTTTCCTTTGCAACTAAATTCAAAACTTCATTTTTTCTAATCTTGGAAAAAATTCCTATATGAGGTTCTTCGCAAATATTTACAATTTTTTCACTATACCAGTGATATCTTCTAGCATAAGCAGTAGTTTCATCCATCCCCTGTTGAATGACTGCCCAGTTTCCTTTTTCGGAAAAGATAAAAAGATGAAAATAGAGTTGAAATCCGTCTTGAATAGCGTTGTTATCAATTTTAGCTACTAATTTACTAAGAGTAATCAAAGTGTAAATTTCAGTAGATAACCCGTATTTTTCTGCTAGAAATTCTATTTCTTGAGGAGTTTGGAGGGCTTTTTTCCCTTTTCCTCCACAAATATAAATCCCTATTTCCTTAAAATAAGGTAAAAGAGCTTCTTTTATAGCACTTCCTAATGTAGTAGTAAGTCCGGACGAATGCCAGTCAAATCCTAGTAAACAACCTAATGCTTGAAACCAAAAGGGGTTTGATATTCTTTTTAAAAGTTCTTCCCTACCAAATTCCATATAAACTAAAAGTAAAATAGCTCTACTTAATCTAACCATCTTTTCAAAAAGCCAAAAAGGACACTTTCCTGCATGAAGAGGAAGGTCAACTATAGCTTTTTCAATCATTTTTTTCTTCCAAAGCTTTTTTTATTTGAAATATTATTTCCTCACAAATCTTTTCTGGAAATTCTGCCTCTCTTATAGGTCTTCCAATAACTAGATAATCTGCTCCGGAAAGGATTGCTTCATAAGGAGTGGCTGTTCTTAGCTGATCGTCTACCCTTCCTAACTCTTCACTTAGCTTTATTCCAGGCACTACAGTTATTAATTCTGGAAAGTTTTCTTTTATTTTTCCTACTTCTTTAGCTGAACAAACTACTCCATCACATCCTGAAAAATAAGCTAAAAAAGCCAATCTAAAAACTAATTCCTTAGGGTCTCTTGCTAATTCAGCATTAAATCCTAATTCTAAAAGGTCTGCTTTGTCTAAAGAGGTTAAGACGGTTACTCCTATTAACTTTAAGTTATTATAAGCACACTCCGAAGCTTTTTTTAAGGCTGAAGCTCCTGCTAGAACGTGAATGGTAACCCAATCTACTCCTAACTCGGAGATAATCTTTATAGTTCTACTTATCGTATTAGGAATATCATTTAATTTTAAATCTAAAAAGATTTTTTTATCAGTTTTTTTCCTTACCTTTTCTATGACTTTGGGACCTTCTGAAGTAAACAGTTCTAAACCTATTTTAAAAATACCTACAAAAGGATTTAACCTTTCTATCCAAAAAAAAGCCTCTTCAGAAGAACTTACATCTAAAGGAAAAATTATTCTTTCCTCAGCAGGTATTTTATTCACTTTCATTTTTTTCTTTTCTGAGTCCTTCTACCTGTTCAATGAATTCCAAAGGGTCTTTAAAGTCTCTGTAAACTGAGGCAAACCTTATATAAGCCACTTTGTCCCACTCCTTTAAAGCTGCCATAACTTTTTCTCCTATATACGAAGAGGGCACTTCTGCTTCTCCCTTTTGAATTAAATTCAATTCCAATTCTTTAATAAAATTTCTAATCAATTCTTCGCTTACAGGTCTTTTATGTAAAGCTTTTTTTATACCTGCCAAAAGTTTATTTTTATCGTAAGGTTCTCTTCTTCCGTCTTTTTTAACTACTATAATATCTAATTCTATTTTTTCATAAGTAGTAAATCTATACCCGCAAGCTATACATTCTCTTCTTCTTCTTATAGAAAAACCTTCATCTATAGTACGAGAATCAATAACTTTAGTTTCTGGTTCTTTACAACGAGGGCATTTCATTGTATTTTTTAAAAAAAATTATACAATAAGTTTTTAAATTTTTAAGAAATTTATATACGATGGAAGTTTTTTTACCTTTAACTGAAGTAAAAGAAAATAAATTTTTTTTTACAGTAAAAGAGCTTGCTCAGAATATAAAAGAAATAATAGAAAAAAACTATTCCCTTGTGTGGGTAGAAGGGGAGATAGCTAATCTTAGATATAGCCAAAATGGTAATGTTTATTTTAATCTTGTAGAAGGCGACGCATCCTTAAAAGCAATTATTTTTAATTCTCAAAAAGATGCTAAGTTAATTCCTTATTTAAAAAATGGTTTGAAGATAATGTGTTTAAGTAAGCTCACCTTTTATTCTCGTTCAGGGGAGTGTTTTTTAGTTATTAAAAAATTAGAACCTATAGGATTAGGGGCTTTGATCTTAAAAAAAGAAGCCTTAATAGAAAAATACAAACCTCTTTTTGCTCTTCATAGAAAAAAAGAACTGCCAAAATATCCTAAAAAAATTGCTTTAGTTACTTCTCTTTTCGGAGCAGCTCTTCAAGATTTTCTTAAAATAAGTCAAGAAAAGTGGGAAGTAGAAATTTTAGTATATCCGGTAAGGGTTCAAGGCGAGGGAGCAGAAAAAGAAATTGTTCAAGCTGTTAAAGAAATTAATCGTAATTTTCCTGAAGTTGAAATTATAGTAATTACCAGAGGAGGAGGTTCTTTTGAAGATTTAGCTCCTTTTTACAGTGAAGAAATCATTTTGGGGTTAAAAGATTCTAAAATTCCTATAGTTTCTGCTGTAGGTCACGAAATAGATTATACTTTATGCGATCTAATTGCAGATAAAAGGTGCCCTACACCTTCTGCGGCTGCTCAAGAAATTTTGCCTGACAAAGTAGAAATCCTTAAAAAGCTAAAACTTTATAAAGAAAAACTTCTCAGTAACATGGAACTACTTCTTTCTAAATGGGAAAAAATAGTTCACCAACTCAAATGGAAGCTTAAAGACAAGAGTCCCCAAGAAAAACTAATTTATTGGGAAGAAAATTTAAAGTCTTTTAAAAAACATCTTCAAATGAATTTAGAAAAGTTCTTATATCAAAAAGAAAAAAAACTTGAAAATTGTAAAAATTTACTTTTTTATTTATCCCCTTTAAACATTTTGCAAAAAGGATACAGTATAGTAAAATCTCATCCAGAAGGCAAAATTATTAAAAGTGTTAAAGAAGTTAAAGAAAAAAAATACTTAGAAATTCAACTTGCTGAAGGAAGACTTATAGCAAAAATAGAAAAAATTATAGGATAAAAGGTTTGGAAGAAAAGAAGGAATTTTTTTCGTTAGAAAAGGCTTTAAAAAGGATCGAGGAAATTATTCTTCTTTTAGAAAATCCTGAATTGGAATTAGAGGAAGCCTTATCTCTTTACGAAGAAGGTATGAACCTAATTAACTTTTGCGAAGAAAAGCTAAAAAAAGCTCGAGCCAAAGTAAGAGTAATTTTGAAAGAAAAAGAAGAGTATCAAATAGAAACCTTGGAAAAAGCTTTAGAAATTTTTAAAAATGGAAAAAAGTAACTTTTTTGATTTTAACTCTTATTTAAAAGTTCGTACTCAAAAAATAGAAAAGGTTTTAGAAACTTATTTTCCTAAAGCTAAAAGTTACGAAGAAAGAGTTATTTCTGCTTCTAAATATAGTTTATTTGCTGGTGGAAAAAGATTTAGGCCTCTTTTGTGTTTAGCAGGGTGCGAAGTAGTAGGAGGTAATTGGGAAAAGATTCTTCTTTTTGCAGCAGGAATAGAGTGTTTACATACTTATTCTTTAATTCATGATGACCTTCCATGTATGGATGACGATGATTTAAGAAGAGGTAAACCCTCTTGTCATAAAGCTTTTGACCCTCCAACTGCCATTTTAGCAGGAGATGGACTTCAAGCTTTAGCTTTTGAATTATTTTCTCATCCTGATCTAGTAAAAAATGTAAATAAGAGAAGACTACTTAAAGCTATTTATTTAATTGCAAAAGCCATTGGATTAAAAGGTATGGTTGGAGGACAAATGGTTGACTTATTAATGGAAGGAAAAAAAGGAAGTCCGAGGATTTTAAAGTGGATTCATTTTCACAAAACAGTTTGTCTCATTGAAGCGTCTCTCTTAAGTGGAGCCCTTCTAGGTGGAGCAAAGTTTAAAGAACTTAAAGTTCTTTCTTCTTATGGAAAGAACTTAGGTTTTGCTTTTCAAATTATAGATGACTTATTGGATATTATTGGAGATGAAAAAAAAATAGGTAAAAAAACCTTTTCTGACATAAAAAAACAAAAGCTAACTTATCCAGCAATTTTTGGTTTAGAAAAAACTCAAAAATTGGCTGTAAAATACATAGAAAAAGCTATAAAAAGTTTAAAATTTTTTGGAACCAGAGCTGAGCCTTTAAAAGCTTTGGCAAATTTTATTTTAAATAGAATCCCAACAAATTCTAAGTTTGTTCAGAATGAGCAAATTTCTTTCTAAGATAAATTCTCCTCAAGATTTAAAAAAATTTAAAATTTCTCACCTTAAGGCCTTGGCTCAAGAAATAAGAGAATTAATTATTGAAGTAGTCTCAAAAAATGGAGGTCACTTGGCTCCTAATCTTGGAGTAGTAGAATTAACTCTAGCTTTACACTATGTTTTTGATTCTCCTAAAGATAAAATCATCTGGGATGTTGGTCATCAATGTTATACTCACAAAATTATTACGGGGAGGAAGGAACTTTTTCCTACTTTAAGAACCTATCAGGGATTAGCAGGATTCCCCAAAAGGTCTGAAAGTGTACACGATATTTTAGACACTGGACATAGCAGTACTTCCATTTCCGCAGGTCTAGGTATAGCAACTGCTTTAAGGTTGAAAAAAAAAGAAGGAAAAGTTATTGCTGTTATTGGAGATGGAGCTATTACTGCTGGATTAGCTTTTGAAGGTTTAAATAACACAGGTTTTCAAAAAGAGAATTTAATAGTTATCCTAAATGACAATGAAATGTCTATTTCTCCTAGCGTAGGAGCCCTTTCTTCTTTTATTTCAAAAAGATTAACTGGAAATTTAGCTCGTTTTGTTAAAAAAGAACTTGAAAAATTTATTCCTAAGTTCCCAGGAGGAGAAAATCTTTTACACCTTTTAAAAAAAGGAGAAGACATTTTAAAGTCTGCCTTAACTCCGGGAGCACTTTTTACAGTTTTAAATTTTGAATATGTAGGACCTGTAGATGGACATGACCTTGAGTCTTTAATTGAAATTTTAGAAAATATTAAGAAAATGGAAGGACCTATAGTTTTTCATGTGCTAACTAAAAAAGGTAAAGGATATCCCTTTGCTGAAAAAGACCCTGAAACTTTTCACGGGGTTGGTCCTTTTGAAATAAAGTCAGGAAAAGTATTAAAATCTTTAAATGAACCTCCTTCTTATACAGAAATCTTTGGTAAAACTATTTTAAGATTGGCTGAAATGGAACCACGTTTAGTTGCTATAACTGCAGCTATGAGACTAGGAACAGGACTTAAACCTTTTTCCGAAAAATATCCAGCTAGATTTTTTGATGTAGGAATTTGTGAACAACACGCTGTAACTTTTGCAGCAGGTCTAGCTTTAGAGGGTATGATACCAGTTTGCGCTATATATTCCACTTTTTTGCAGAGAGCTTTTGACCAAATTATCCACGATGTAGCTTTAAATAACCTTAAAGTCATTTTCGCTATAGATAGAGGAGGATTGGTTGGAGAAGATGGAGCTACCCATCACGGCACTTTTGACCTTTCGTATTTAAGGTTAATTCCTAATTTAGTAGTCATGGCTCCCAAAGATGAAAACGAACTACAACATATGCTTTACAGTGCTTTAAAGTATCCTGGACCTATAGCTATTAGATATCCTAGAGGCCCCGGGCACGGAGTAAGTTTGGATTGGGAATTTAAGGAAATCCCTCTTGGAAGTTCCGAGATTTTAAAAGAAGGGAAAGAAGTAGCTCTTTTATCTATAGGCCATCCGGTTTATTATTGTTTAAAAGCAGCTTGGGAACTAGAAAAAGAAGGACTCTCAGTTGCGGTTATAAATGCAAGGTTTGTAAAACCTCTAGACGAAAAAACTATTTTGGAAATAGCTAAAAAAGTTCCTTACATTATAACTGTTGAAGAAAATACTCTTATAGGGGGATTTGGTTCAGCTGTAGCAGAATTACTTTTAGAAAATAATTTCAAAGGAAAGTTTAAAAGAATAGCTCTCCCTGATAAATTTATAGAACATGGAAACTTAACAATTTTAAGAAAAAAGTACGGACTTGATTCTG
Organism: Thermodesulfobacteriota bacterium; assembly: GCA_030578315.1. GTDB lineage: Bacteria > Desulfobacterota > Thermodesulfobacteria > Thermodesulfobacteriales > Thermodesulfobacteriaceae > Thermodesulfobacterium. The sequence goes on from JAUQQL010000037.1 coordinate 21,606, forward strand.
AAAACATAAAAAAGAAAATTATTGAATTTTTGGAGCAAGTATGAATAAAGAAAGAAAAGTAGTGGTTTCTGGTATGGAAATGATTAGTCCTCTAGGGGTAGGAGTTGAACAATCCTGGAAAAAACTAATTCAAGGGATTTCTGGAATAAAAAGAATAAGCTTTTTTGAAGTAGAAAAATTTAAGTGCAAACTTGCAGGTGAATGCACGGATTTCTTTCCTGAGGAATTTTTAGATAAAAAGTTTATCAGACGTTATGATAGGATGTTTCATCTTTTTGTCTCTTCTGCTCTTCTTACAGCTAAAACCTGGAATTTCAAGGCTGAAGATATCAAAGACCCTTTTAGATTTTCTGTAATAGGTGCCTGTGCTTTGAGTGCCCCTTCAACTTTAGAAGAAAATTACAAAAATTATCTTACTTTTGGACCAAAAAAAGTTTCTCCATTTTGTGTAATAAATGTAGCTGGGAATACAGCAGCTGGAGAAGTAGCTAGAATTTTTAATGCTAGAGGTCCTTTGTTTTTCTTACAAGAAGCCTGCTCTGCAGGAACCAAAGCTCTCGGACTTGCAGCTCAACTCATTAAGATGAACATTATAGATATAGCTTTTGTAATAGGTGCTGATGCAGGAATAACCCCTACCATAATAGCCAGTTTAGAAAATTTAGGAGCCATTGTAGATGATAGATGGAATGAAAAACCTCACAAAGCTTCTAGACCATTTGATAAACTAAGAAAAGGATTTATTCCTGCAGAAGGAGCAGGATGTCTTATTGTTGAAGCATACGAACATGCTTTAAAAAGGGGAGCCAAACCTCTTGTAGAGATTGCTGGTTTTGCAGCAACTTGCGATGCTTATCACCCTACGGCTCCAGAACCAGAAGCTATAAGTATAGCAAAATGTATTAAATTAGCCTTAGAGTCTGCTAAAATAAAGCCAGAAGAAATAGACTATATAAATGCTCACGGGACAGGAACTCCTTTAAACGACATAATTGAAACTAAAGCTATAAAAGAGGTTTTTAAAGACCAAGCTTATAAAATCCCCATTTCTTCCAATAAATCCATGATTGGACACACTTGGGGAGCTGCGGGAACTATTGAGACTATTTTTTCTATAAAAACTATTTTAGAAGGAATCATACCCCCTACTATTAACTTAGAAAATCCTGACCCAGAATGTGACCTAGATTATGTTCCTAATTTTTCTCGTCGGAAAGAAGTAAAAACTGTTTTAAAAAATTCCTTTGGCTTTGGAGGAATTAATGCCTGTTTAATTTTGAGAGCTCTTTAAATTCTTTTATAGAAAGCAGAATTTTTTAATTCCTACAGTGAAAACTTCTTAAAAAATATTGATTTTATTAAACTTTGAGCGTAATTTTTAGATTAAAGTAACCTACTTAATTTTTTCAGATACAAGTATGAACTTAAAAATTAAAAGAAAA
>JAUQQL010000063.1 GCA_030578315.1 Thermodesulfobacteriota bacterium
CTTTCGGTTTTAAGAGAAAAAGCAGTGTTTGATGGAAAAGAGTTTGTACCTTGTAATTGGAAACTTCTTGTTGGCACTACTAATAAAAGCGAATTTGACGAAGAAGACCAGGCTTTTATAGACCGATTTGTTTTAAAAGTAAGAGTATCAAGGGTTGGATTAGCACACGCTAAAAATTTACTCTATTTGAAGGAAAAAACTCTTACCTTAGAAGAAAAAGAAGTTTCACCTCAAGTTTTTTCTACAGCTTTGTCTATTTTAGAAAAAATTTTACCAGACATTTACGAATATGTCTCAGACCGAACTATAACTTATCTTCCTTCTATTTGCTACTCTTTCTTGTCTTTATATAACAATGATCTAACTTTAGCACTTCTGGACACTTTAAGTTATACGGTTTCAGAAGAGATAGCCTTTTCACTTTTAGATAAAATTACTCAAAATAAAGAACTTCTAAAAGCTAAAGAACTTCTGAATGCATACCTAAGGGCTCAAGATGAAGAAACTAAAAGTTTGATAAAAACTAGAATTCTTACTTTTTTAAATGAGCATCAAAAAACATTATCTTCGGAAATGTACGACAAACTCAAGTTTTTTATTTTTAATTCTTTAACTATCTAGAAATGTTTTCCTGTTTAGAAAAAAATCTAGTTTCTTACGAAATCTTTACCTCTCCTGTTCTTGACGAAAAACACATTTCGTGGATTTTAAACTTTAGGCTAGAAGAATTCCCTCAAAACTTACAAGATTTTTTTTATAAAGAACTGAAAAATTATTTTTATTATCTTACAGGTAAAACTCTTTCTCCAAATTTAAGGTTTGAAAATTCGGAAATAGAAAAACTCTTATCTTTCACCGTAAAAGATTTATACAAGTTTTTAGCTTATACTGAAGACAAACTTAGTTATAAAGTAGGAGAACACAATATCTGGTGGTATGAGCTTATTTGTGATGTAAGAGTAATTTTGCTTAAACATCTTGTGAAATATAATTCTGTTTATGCAAAATTCTTTGCTCATCTTTTAGCTTTTGTTTTAAAAGAGAAATTAAATTCACAAATTTTAGAGTCTCTTCAAAATACAACCTCCGAATCTGTGAGTTTAGAAAATATATTGGAAGAAATCTTAAATAATCTTAATTCTTTTGAAAAATTAAAAACATTTTGGGAAAAATTTTTAGAAAAAGTTAATTTTTACTTAATTTCCAATTTTAAAAAAGATCCTATTTTATCCTTTACAGAAACTTCTAAAATTTTAAAAGTTAAAATTCCTCGTTCAGTTTTACTTCAAGTTAAGTCTATTTCTAAGGTACTTTACGAGTTTTATAAAAGCTGTTACAGGACTCAAATAAGAAGACTTTATCCAAGAATTCCAGATTATACGCTTTTAGACGAAACGCTCTGGACAGAAAGATTAGCTACTTACAATTTTTTAGATACAGACTTTTATTCTCGCCTGGAGGTAAATGTTTATGTAGATAAGTCTAGTTCTATGCAGCAAATATTAAAAAAGAACTTTAGCAAGATGGACATAGTTAAAGCTATTCTGAAAGAGCTTTTAAGAATGGGAGTTAAAGTTAAAAAATTTTATATTTTCGATACTGAAATTCAAAGAATACCCCTTTCTAAGTTTCCCAAAATTTTGCCTTATGGAGGAACAAGCATTGGAAAAGTTATTAGACATATTTTCAAAAAAGGAGAACCTTCTCTTATTATTTCAGACTTTGAAGACCGATTGCTTGCTGAGGAAAAAAAAATACTTCGCAAAATTAAAGAAAGAGTTTCAACTATTCTTATAAGTAGTTATCCTTGGGTTTATGATGAATGGAAAAAAGAACTAAATTTTACTTTTTGTTTATCTCCCGAAAATTTTTAAAAATATGTTATTTTTTTATTATAAAATCCCAAAGATTCAAATAAAATTCAAAAAAAACTCTCTGAAAATTTCTAAATTCTTTTTTTATAGCGAGCTCTGCTTTTAAAAGTTCTTCAAATGCTTTTTCTAAATTAGGAAGTTTTTTTAAATATTTTCTTAAATTAAAAAGAGCAAAAGGTTTAAGTTCAGCTATCGTTTTTGGGATCTCCTCTACAGGATTTTCTAAAATTTCTAACCACTTTTTAGAAAAGTTAGCATATCGTTCTTCTTCCTCCAATTCAGGATATTTTTTTAAGATTTCTTTTAAAATTTGCATTCTTTTAAAAAAACGATACCAAAAACCTATTATTTGAGGAGCAGTAATTCCGGTATCAAGCAAATGTAAAGTCAGTCTATAAACTCTTTCAGGTCCATAATTGAAAAAAAAATCGCCTAAAAGGTAAATAGCAGAACCTTCTAAAGGTATAATTACTTGCCACAGATCTTCTTCAGTTATTGCTTCTCTGTCTTGAGTATATAAAATAAGTTTTTCAAGTTCGTTTTTGAAATAATTAAAATCTTCTCCTACCAAAGAAATAAAAAGATTAGCTGTTGATTTGTCCATAGTTTTTTTATGTATTTTAAGGGTGTTTATAAGTTCCACTTCTAAAAAGTCTTCTATTTTTTTATAAAAAGTGGGTATTATGGCTCCCTTCTCTAAAGCAAATTTGTAAAGCGGATGTCCCTCGTCCATTTTTTCTGCTATAATTATCCAGCTAAATACATTGTTAAACTGAATTAAAAAATTAACTAACTCTTTTCCTTTTTCTGGAGGTATATTTTCCCCTCCTAAAATTAAATAAACTTTCCTTATTCCAAATAAGCCTTCTTGAAATCCTTTCATTTTTACAAAAGCATTGTTATCTTCTCTTTCATTTAAGTTGTAAACTTCTAATAAAGAATCTTTTTCTTTTAAAATTTGATAAACTTCTTTAGCCTTTTCTTTAGCTATTTCGGTAGGTCCTAAAAAAAGATAAAGGGGAGCAACTCTCCCCTTTCTTGCAAGGTCTACTAATTTCAAAATTTGTAAAGGTGTAAAAATAGGCATTTTTAAAGTTGAAATCTATCTATAGCTATTTTTAATTCGTTTCCCATTTTAGCTACTTCTTCTGCGGTTTTTGCTGTATTTTCTACAGCTTTTGCCACTTCTTTTGCGCTTTCTGCGATGCTTCCTATATCTCCCGTTATCTGGTCAACTACTGCACTCATCTGCTCAGTTGCTGAGGCTATCTGTTGAATTCTCACCTTCAAATCTTCAGCCTTGAGTTCTATTTCACGCAAAACTTCACTTGCCTTAACTGATAACTCAACTCCTTTTCCCACTTTTTCTACCGTTTCCTCTACTGCTTTCTTTGCTGCTTCAGTTCCAGCTTGTACTTCTCTTATCATATTTGATATCTCATCACTTGCTTCATTTGCTTTTTCAGCAAGCTTTCTTATTTCGCCTGCTACCACTGCGAAACTTCTTCCGTGCTCGCCTGCACGAGCTGCCTCAATGGTTGCGTTTAACGCCAAAAGATTCGTCTGGTCTGCTATATCCTTTATCATTACTACTATGTTTCCAATTTGGCGTGCCTTACCTTCAAGCTCAGATATTACGCTTAACACTTTATCAGCTGCACTTTCTATCACTTTTATTTCTTCAGCTGTTTTTTCTGTCATAACTTTTCCTTCACCAGCTATTTTAGCTGTTTCAATTCCAGCAGATGATATTTCATTTGTATTTTTGGCCACATCAACTATGGTGGCACTCATTTCTTCTGCCGAACTTGCTATTTGAGTTGCTTTTTCAGCCTGCACTTTAGCAGAACTTCTGACCTGACTCACTATAGCCGATAATTCTTCAGACGAACCAGCTAAAGAAAATGATATATCTTTTGCCTGAGAAAGAACGCGCCTTATACCCTCTAAAGCCTCCTTCAAAGAAGACATCATCCTCCCTATCTCGTCTTTTC
>JAUQQL010000064.1 GCA_030578315.1 Thermodesulfobacteriota bacterium
ACCCTGATAGCCCTTTCATTTAGAGCTCTAACCTTCTGTTCAAAATCAGCTATTATCTTCCTTATCTTCTCCTCCTGCTCCGTGGTTAGCTTTAACTCCTCCTTAAAATTAAGAATTGTCTTTCTCTGAAGAACCTGAGCTTGCCCCTAGGTTACATTATGAGCACATACTAAACCAACCCACAAAAAGAAGTAATCCAAATATTTTCCTTTTTAAATTCATCTTATTAAAATTTTTTTTGATAATTATTTATTTTTGCTATTTATCTAATTAAATCTTATTTAATTTCAAATTTTTTTAAAATTTTTTTAATTTTTTACCTCAAAAAGATATTTATAAGAATACATTGATAAAATGTCAGAAATGTTAAAGAAAAGTCATTTTTAAAATATAAAAAGACAAAGATTTTAAAATTTTGGAAAGGAGGTGAGAGTAAAAGAGATGGTATGTATTAGTTCACAAAGATTACTTAAAGGTTCTTTTAACTGTAATTCTCTTTGGAGTTAGTTTTAAAAAAATAAAAAGGAGGAGGTGAGAGTATGCAGTTAAAACACAAGATACTTTTTCTTTTCTTTATTGTTATACTCCTTAGTTTCTCTTTAGCAGGTTGTGCAAGTTATACTTCTTACTCTTTAGATTTTACCAAAGAACACCCCTACGCTCAGAAATTTGAAGACGAAAAGCTTAAAATTCAAATCCTACCGATTATAACAAAGGAAGATGCTAAAAAAGTATTTGACCGTGATAATCTCTGTAGAGACGGATTAGTGCCTATTTATGTATCCATAACAAACAAAAGTAACGAGAAATTACACATAAATTCTTTTACTTTAGTTACTCCTAACAAAAATGTTGCTAAAAGATTGACCCCTGTTGAGGCAGCTGAAAGTGTGAAAAAAAGTGTAGTAGGAAGGGCTGCAGGATGGCTAATTTTAGCAGGAGGGGTTGGTGCCATCGCTTCTGCTGTCCATACTTCCTCAGTCAATGAAAAAATTGTCCAAGATTTAGTTAATAAGGAATTTAAAACCAATTCTATCGAACCTTTCACAACCGCAAATGGATATCTATACTTCCAGATCGATAAGGAAGCAAAAGAACTAGATAACTATAAGTTTGTTATTGAAATAACTTCTGCTATTCCTTTAAAAGTTGAACTTCCTTTAAAAGGCCAAATCGAAGCTAAGTAACATATTCTCCTTCCCCTCTAAGAGAACTTTCTCTTAGAGGGGTCTAAATGTAAATTTTAAATGTAAATTTTTAAAATTTTAAAAATTAAAGAAAATTTAAGGAAGAAAATGATGAACCATCAAGAATTTAAACAGGGTGTTTCTTAACATTTTGGGCTTAAACTCAGAATATCAACAAAAGAAGAAATTAAAATAGCCAAAAAGAAGATGGTAAGATTATAAAAAAAGGATCTAGGATCATAAAAGAAGATATTGTGAATTTCTAAGTTTAAGGTGTAAAGAGAAGGTCGATAATCAGATAAAATTAACAATAAGGAGGTGTAAAAATGGAGTTAATTCATTATGTTTTAATCGGTATTTTTATACCTTATAAGTAAGAAAAATGTAGTAAACAATGCTTATGTCTCAATAAATGTGTATCTTAAACAAAGGCACGATTTAATACCAAATCTTGTAGCTACAGTAAAAGAATATATAAAAGCACGAAAGAGAAGTTCTTAAAAAAAATTACTGAATTAAGATCCCTTCTTCTTTCTAGAGATTTAACTGATCAAGAAAGATTTTAAAATGGAGAGTGAACTTTTAAGACTACTTGAAAGAATTTTTTTCTCCGTAGAAAACTATCCAAGTCTTAAAACTAATGAGAACTTTTTACATTTACAACAAACATTAAATGAAGTCGAAGAGAAAATAGCTGCAACAAAAAGATTTTATAACTCGGCTGTAACCGATTTAAACAATGCCCTTGAAATGAAAAAAGAACCTGGTTTGAAATAGATAAAAAACCTCAAACAACCTATATCTTTTCGTTTGCATACTCTGTAGTTATCTTTCCATCTGCAAGAGCCTGACTGCATAAGCTATTGTGAAATTAGAGCTTCGCCGTTATAACCGTTGTTACAGTTCGATAAGTTGAATGCCTTATATAAACTCTCTTTCTCTGCTTAAGTAACACTATATCACCGAGGAAAATCAATCCTAAAGTAAAAGACCTAAGACCCTTTGATCTTAGGATAAGCTATACTTACATAAAAGAAAAACAGCAAAAAGAATGGCTCCTATTATAAAAGTTAGGATCCCTATTCCTATAAGTATTCCTAAAAGAGTTGCCGCAGTTTAAAGAAAAGGTAAAACGTGTTTCAAAGGTTGTGCAAGAGGCTAAGAAAAGATTTCAGACCTTAACCAAGAGGGTTAAACAAACCTTTGATCCTAAGAGAGCATGGCGATTTTCTGCGGCTCTTTGAGAATATTACTGTTAAAAGTGTACAGGTAGCAGAAGCTCCTCTTGTTTTTTGGGAAGGTCATATCCGCTTTTGAGGAGACGAAAAAAGCCTATGTGAAAATGGAAGCTGCTTTTATGACAAAGACCGGCTTTCCTCAAAAGCTTGAAGTAATCAAAAAGAAAAGTGAAAGAATTAGAAATGAAACTTTCCAGGGATACCAAGATTTTTATGCTGGATCAACCGCCTTGAAAAATACAGTTCTTCCCACTCAGAAAATTACAAGTAGTCTTTTAAAGGGTGCTTTTTTATGCTTAGGTTCTTTTAAAAGAAGGTATTTTCTAAAAAAGCAGCAGAAGTATAGGGGAGAATTTGCTAATGCCTTTAAAGTGCCTTCTCAGGATTTTACGGAGTTTGTTCCATCATTAAGCTAGTGTTTGGAGCCTTTGGTGCCTTCATAGAGCGGCATCAAATCTTAGCCAAGGTGATTGGTTACCTTCTCGGTGTTTTCTTGCTTTTATCTTTGCCCTTAAAGCAAGGGTAAGAAATTGTGAAGCATTGATGAGATAGGTAAAAATTCCAGAAAAGGCAGCTTTCAAAAAAGAAGCACTCCACATTGCTAGAGCTCTTATTATTTTAACAGAAAATAAGGGATTTGGCCTTAAGGGCTTTTGATCTCGGTATGCTTTTTTTTCTCCTATTATTTTTTATAGCAAAAATTACGGTTATAATAAGTCTAAAGTATCTTTTTTATCGTAATTGGGATATAATTACTAAGACATTTATTTCCCTTTGAGAGTGGTTAAAGGTAAATTAAGAAGCTTGGTTAAAATTTTTCTTGTGCTCAACAATTTCCTATCCTTTACTCCTGCTAATTAGAGCCTTTGAGAGATGTTCATCAAATTAATTTTGCCAAAAGTTCTTAAAAGAAATTCATGCTTTTACTTCTTAACTTGAAACAGGAAAATACTATATGTCCACCTTCAACTATTCAATGGACGAGAAAAAACTACAAAGGCTTTTACTTAACTTGTAAAAAAGAAAAGCTCAAAACTATTCAAAAAACTCCTCCTCAGGGTAAAGACCGAACCTCACAATATAAAGGAATCATAACTAGTGATAAAAGTTGCTCCACCGTGACATAAGGACTAAAAGTTCTTAAACTAATGATGGTCGCACGGCTACAAGCTACACTTCAAAGGCGAAAACACTTATTTCACAAGACTTACATAAAATCAAAAGAGGGATCTTGAGTTTCTTCCCAAACTCTGTAAACTTTACGGCAAAACCTGTAAAATATCTCACAAAACCGTTCTTATCATAGATTTATAAGAATCATTTACAATTTGAAATTATAATTATTTTTATTTTATAATAATTATTTTAAAATCTTGACTTGAAAGAAAAATATGTTATTATTCTTTAATTAATTTTTA